>DASXLU010000325.1:0-5496 GCA_036496065.1 Candidatus Acidiferrum sp. | reverse complement strand
GTAGCGGCGTTCGATTTGCGCCCGAGTGGCTTCGATTAGTTTTCCGTAATCCACGCCGGAAGGACACGCCGTCATACAAGCCATACAGCCCAGACAGGCGTCGAAATGGCCCACCCACGTTTCGTTGATGCTCGCATCGCCTTCGGCGACCATCTTCATCAGGTAGATCCGGCCACGCGGCGAATCCATCTCCTCGTTCCACAGCAAGTATGTGGGGCACACGGGCAAGCAGAAGCCGCAGTGCACGCATTTGTCGATGAGCTCGCTCGAGGGCGGGTGGTGTGCGTCATACCCGCCCGCGGCTGCTGAATGGATGGTTTGTGGCTGCGTCATTAGATTCCCCCGACGAACCGACCAGGATTCAGCGTGCCACGCGGGTCAAATTGCTGCTTCACGCTCAGCATCAATGGAAATGCATCGCCTGCGCTGCCCCACGCGTCAATCGTCGGCATTGCTGGGGGCCGATGCAGCACAGCCAGCGAGCCTCCCACCTGTTCGAGCTCGCGGCGCAGGGTGTGTAGCATCTGGTGGATCGCGGAGGCGCTCGACGCCTCCAGGCGCAACCACCCCAACCCTGTTCCCTGGACAACGGCATGCCACCGTACGTCCAGCGAATTGGCCAAAAGGCAAATGCGGCCGCAAGTCTCCGCAATCGACGCCGGCAGGACGCTGAATTTTACAATCGCTGCCAGCTCTGTCGAAGACCACAGCTCTTCCCGCGCCTGCCACACGGAGTCGCTGGTCGCGGTTTCGATCGCCGGGGCAGCCAATTTCCGCAGTGCCACCGCCTGAACCGAAAGTCCCACATCGGTGCCTTCAAAGCGAACATCCACCGCAGGCACCGTCCCTGCGCCGAATCGCGCCTGCAAACCGGTAGGCGTCAGCCCGGAATCCTGCACGGAAAGCATCACGCGATTGGCGTCGGCCAGATCGCGCGTCGTAAAGGTGAACGAGTGTATGTTGCGCGGCAAGGGATGCAGCCGGAAATTCGCGCGAGTGATGACGCCCAGCGTGCCCAGCGCTCCAGTGGCCAGCTTCGGCAAGTCGTACCCGGCAACGTTTTTCACCACTTTGCCGCCGCTCGAAGCCAGCGCGCCATCGGGCAGCGCTATCGTCACCCCGATGATCAGGTCGCGCAACGCGCCATACCGAATGCGCAGCGAACCGCTGTCGTTCGTCGAAAGGATTCCGCCGACGGTGGCCCGCTCTGGCCACAGCGGATCCACTGCAATGCGCTGGCCCTGCTGCGCCAGCGCGTTCTGCAGATTCTGGATCGTACAGCCAGCCTCTACGCTCACCGTCAGGTCTGCCCAGGCGTGTTCGATCACCCGATTGAGCCGCGCCGTCGAAAGAATCAGATCAGCGCGCATTGGCGGATTGCCCCAACCGGTCTTGGTACCGCCGCCGCGTGGCAGGACGGCGAGCCCGTGGGCGTTCGCGCAGCGCAGCGCGGCGGCAACTTCGGCCTCACTGCTTGGCTCCAAGACCATCTGTGGCTGGACACCAGCGATGCAGTCACCCACTCCCGAGGCACGCAGACGCTCCGCGCCGGCGATAGCCTTCAGATCATCCCACGGGCCCGAGATCTCTGTCCCTGCTTTCGAAGCTGAGGTTGGCACGGCCATCTCAGAAGCGTTCCGCGATTCCGGCTACTTCCAGCGGATGAGGTCGATATTCCCCTGGCGTTTCACCACACAGCCGCGGCCGTGGGAAAACCTTCGTAGGATTAGAGAGGTTCTCCGGGTCAAAAGCGCACCGCACTCGCTGCATCGTTTCCAGATCGGGCTCCGCATACATCTTTGACATCATCATTTTCTTCTCTTCGCCCACGCCATGCTCGCCCGTGATGGAGCCGCCAGCCTCGATGCACAGTTCGAGGATGCGGTTGGCCAGGATCTCTGCGGCATGCTCCTGCCCTTCGATCCGGCGGTCATAGAGGACCAACGGATGCAGGTTGCCATCGCCGGCGTGAAATACATTGGCCACTCTGATTCCCGCTTCTGCGCCGAGCCGCTCGATTTCGCTCATGATGCGCGGCAGCGCTGTGCGCGGGATTACGCCGTCCTGTACGATGTAGTTGGGCGAAATGCGACCCACCGCGGCGAACGCCGCTTTGCGGCCCTTCCACACTACCGCGCGCTCCGCCTCCGTCTGCGCCACCCGAATTTCCCCGGCGCCGCACTCCCGGCAAATTTCGTCCACCTGGAGCATCAGGGCTTCGACTTCCGCCGTAGGCCCGTCGAGCTCGACCAGCAACAGCCCACCGCAATCGGGGTAGTTGGCGTGCACGGCCGCTTCAGCGGCTTGAATGGCCAGGTTGTCCATCATTTCAATCGCTGCCGGCAAAATGCCCGCGGCGATAATTCCGCTCACCGCGGCCCCGGCGTCGCTCGTGGAACCAAACGCCGCGAGCAGCGTCTGAATACATTCAGGCCGCTTTACGATGCGCAGAGTCACCTTGGTTGCAATCCCCAAAGTGCCCTCGGAGCCCACGAACACGCCGGGCAGATCGTAACCTGGAGTGTCCAGTGTTTTGCCGCCCAGGTGCGCCAGCGAGCCGTCCGGCAACACCACCTCAAGGCCCAGCACATGCGTGGTGGTAAATCCGTATTTCAGGCAGTGCGCGCCACCGGAGTTTTCCGCCACGTTTCCGCCAATGCTGCAGATGGATTGCGATGAGGGATCCGGCGCGTAGAAAAAGCCGTGAGACGCTACCCGTCCGGTCACCTCCAGGTTGATGACACCCGGTTCCACCACTACGCGTGCATTCGGCAGATCCACTTCGAGGATACGGTTCATCCGCGCCAGGCTGATCACCACCCCGTCTTTCACCGGCAGGGCACCCCCGCTCAATCCAGTGCCTGAACCGCGCGCCACGAACGGAATCCGCTCTCGATGGCACACTCGCAAGATCGCCTGGACCTCTTCCGTCGATCGGGGCAGCAGCACAGCCTGCGGAACGACGCGGAAATTCGTCAGCCCATCGCACTCATAGGTCTTCAATTCTTCCTGCGATGTGATCAGGCCACGGTCTCCGCTGATGGTGCGGAATTCTTGGAGGATGCGGGCGTGCACGAAATTTCGGTTTGGGCCGCTGCTTCGCGGGGAGCGGCTACTCCGGGAGAACAGCGTAGTGCTTGGGTGCACAAACGTCAAACCCGCGTAGGGCGAGAAGTCGGGAGTTGCGGTAGGGCGAGGCTCCGTCCGAGCCGAGGACGGCGCGCCAAGGACTGAAAGTAAGAAGGCAAAAGTAAAAGGCGCGGCGCCGCTTCTTACTTCTGCCTTTTGCCTTTTTACTTCTGCCTTTCAGTCCTCGCCCTACCGCCCTGCATCCCCCAGTTCCTTCATCAGCTGGGTCGCCATTTGCGGACCGATCCCGCTCTCTTCGTGCTTGAAATAGACGAAGGCATGACTCCAGAGTTTCTCTTGCGTCTCGATAAATTTCGCCCACCGAACTATGTCTGCCTTTTCGTAGTCTTCGCGCCGAAGGCGGAGATAGCCAAAATCAGCAGTGACGGTGTGTGGAGTAGCAAGATCGCTGCTCTCTGCGATGCAAAGCGCAGCGTTATGCTTTTGGAGATGAGTAAAGATTTCGTCATCGAACCAGGACGAATGACGGAACTCCAGGGCAACACGTATCCCGTCAGGTACGTTGTCCAGGAACTCGCTTAGAAGCGCGGCATCCCTTTTAAAACTTGGCGGAAGCTGGAACAAAACAGGTCCGAGCTTCGAACCCAATCCCGAAACCACGCGCTGGAAAACATCCAAGAGCTCCGCACAATTCCGGAGCTTGGCAATATGGGTAATCTTTTGCGGCGCCTTGAGGCCAAACCGAAAATGTTCTGGAGTCGAGCTATCCCAGGTTTGAATCGTCTTGCTGTTCGGAATTCGATAAAAGGTGTAGTTGATCTCGCTGGTTGAGAAGCGCTCCGCGTAAAATGGCAGCATTTTCGCAGTAGGAAATTTCTCCGGATAGAAAGTCCCTCTCCATTCGGGATATTGGAATCCGGAAGTGCCGACCCATGCAGTCATACGAGGGAAAATGCGTAAATATGTACGCTGGTTTTGCCGTGTCGTAATCTGAAAAACCGGAGAATCATAATCAAAGTCATAATAGGCCGTGGAATTCCTCTCATCTCGTTGATGCTAATTTTACGCCGAAAGATGTTGAACGCTACTGGCAGATTATGCCGCCAGGAACAGCTGAAAACGTCGTGCCGATGGCGCAGGTCGTGATTCGCTGGCCCTCCACGCGAGCTTGGGCACCATCAACTTCGTTTTTTCGCGCCGTATCGCCCGCGCTTCGGCGTAGATGCCGGTGGATATGATCCCGGACTTTATGGGCTGCGACTTGTCGATGATGATGCCGTTAGCGCCAATTTCCCTGGCTTTGGTTTTGAGCGGCTCTATGGCGTTCCGATGCTCTGAACCGAACTGCTCGCACATGCAGAAAAGAACAAGCCAGCCAAGATAAGGAATCCTCTGAGCGTTATAAATTTTCTCAAATCCAATTTAGATGATGAAGACCAGGGACCGGGCAGTCAACGTTGTGAAAAACAAAAGCTGTCACAAGGCCAGAATTGCTATGGCCGAACGCGCCAGTATGTTGCGAACCTCAAAGGCACAGATGTACTGCCGACCATCAGATTGCTATCTTTGCGGGCGCTAACAATGCGTTGCTTTTTTCTGCTTTGCCTGCTGACCTCAGCCATCTACGCCGGGGATCTTCAAGACTTGGTCTTAGCTTCCAATGATTTTGAGGTCCAGATGATGGAACACGAGCACGTCTTGGAGCGAAACCCGTCCGCGTCCGAACTGGCGGCGAGCACTCTCAAGTATGCCAGAGCGAAGGAGCGCTACTTTGTTGAGCTTCGGAGAAGTGTGCCCACGCTCATCGGAAAATCGACCTTTTGCCTCGACTGGCAGCGCACCTCCGAACGCGTGACCTTTTAGCGAGCTGGGAAGCGGTTGGCAAGCGCCTTCGTGATTGCGTCTTTGACGACGGGATGGCGCAACGCCCAGCGATATTGGTACACCTTATTTTCGACCTGATCGGCGTACCGGGCGTTGAGAGCCGCCTCGAGCCGGGCAATCGAGACCTTACCTGGGATCTTCTTTGTAGCTTCCTCCAGCACCTCCAGGCAGTACTCGATCACCAGTTTGACCGTCCTCATCGAGAGGTCATTCATCTCCTCGGTGCAGACCCGCAAGAAGGTTTGCCAACTGAGTTTGCTGATACCCTTCAGCCACGGCTCTTTTCCAGTGAAGAATTCGACGCCGTCGGCCTCCTTCTGTTCCAAGAATTCATCCAGCGAAAGGAACCGTTCGCGGGAGTCGCCAAAGTTCCAGCGCATTTGCTCAGGGCCGGTCGCCTTACCTGTCACCATCGCTTTCATCGTGTTGCTTTTAGACCGGCAAAGTATTCATGATTCGCGCCATGAGTGAAGACGAAATCGGAGAACTCCAAGACTCGCTAAAGGAGTACAAGAAGCAACT
>DASXLU010000324.1:0-8236 GCA_036496065.1 Candidatus Acidiferrum sp. | reverse complement strand
AGATCGTTGGACTGGGCGGAGCCTGACATGGATTTTTCGCGACGGTTGCCAAGCTGGTAGGAATTTCCGAAAAGCATAACTTGTGCGAAGCGAATTGGTTCTCCGCGCTCGTCGGTGATTCGTCCGGTGATGACCGCCTGACGATGAAGGCGAAAGACGATGTGCTCGCAATCGAGCCCTGGACCGACGACCATGGCGGTGGAGAGCGAACCGTGCTGATTGAAGGATTCGCGAAGATAGCGGGGGGCGGAGGCGGCGAGCGGATATTTGCCGGGGGGAACATCGGTAAACACGAAGCGGCCATCTTCGCCAGAAATGACTATGGAGTCTTCGGAGTCCTCGCCGCTGAGAAAAACCTCTGCGTGCGGAACTGGAAGGGCGGTGGCCGCGTCGATGATGATGCCGGCGACGCGAAAGGTGGGACTGGATTGCTGCTGAGGAGCCTGGTGATGAGGAAATGCTGTGAGCACGGAGAGAATAAGTGGCAGCAAGCACATAGTGTTTACTCCGGCGCTTTCTGGACTTCGACGCGGAGTGCAGTTTTCTCTCCGGCACTGACGGTGACTGCGGTGGCGTGAGCGAGATAGGGCTGAAGCGCTACGGAATCCGAGTACTCGAGTTCATCGGGATTTGCCATGGCTACAACCCGATATTTTCCCGGAGCGATGTTGAGAAGGGTGGCTGAACCGGAAGGCGGAACAAGAGTGAACAGAGGAGGATGGGCAGGGCGGTCCTCGTCTAAAAGGAGCACCCCAATCGATTCGGTGGGGCCTTCTTGAACGGGAGTGACGGTGAGTTGGGCGCTGTCGTTGCGGATAGTAATTTCGATGGGCTGAGGAGTGGAACCTGGGCCCACGACAAGATTTTCGTGGAAAAGATCAATGGAGCCTGAGCGGAGCGAGGAAACATACGCTGGTTGACCAACGGTGACCTTGAAGCTGTAGGTGCCGGCAGAAATGTCGATGCGATTGGAAATTTGCTCTCCGGCCGGAGAAGGGTAAGTGATACCCAGGGAGCGGCCGAACTGGGGAAGTTCCTTGCATTCCAGCGATACAACGACTTGAAGAGGATTCTCTGAATTCGAGGAAAGTTCGTTTCGGATTTCGATCGGTACAGAAGTCTCTGGCGCAAGGGAAAGGACGACGCCCTCGAGGTCCGACGAAAGATGGATGGGCTGGACAGCGGTGAATGTAGTGGTTGGCATTGCGACTCCGCTCGGGCCCTCGGTCGGAGGAGTTGCTGCGGTTGCAAAGAGCGTGTAAGAGCCGGGGGCTATGTCGGGGATCTGGAATTCTCCAGTTTTCTCATCGAGCCGGATGGTTCGCAAGATATCTTCGCCCTGAGAATTCTGGAGTTGAAGATTTGCGCTGTTCTCTAAAGACGTTCCGCGCACCACACCGGAAATTTCGTAGAGGTGCTGATGAGATAGAGATTGTGTGACATGTAGTTTGGAGCCTGCGTGGAGCTGAATAGGCGTTGAGGATTCCAGATCGGGGACGCCTGGATAGTACTCCGTACCATAGCCTGGCGCGGACTGCTTTTTGTGAACTATTTTGTTGTAGCTTGACCAGCCATGGTTGGCAGGCAGAAAAAAAAGACGGAAGGAGCCGGGAGAAATACTAGCGATGCGGAAATTGCCTTCATCGTCAGTAATGCTCTGTTCCAAGGACTGACGCACGCGGTGGCCCTCGACCACGCCAGACCGGATCAGGGTGACCGTGACCCCTTCGAGAGGTTCGCCAGCTTCGTTTTTAACTTCGCCATAAACGATCGCTTCGGGAGTCAGGCGGACAGGAAATAATCCGTCGATGGCAGCTGTCGAGCTATAGCTGATGGCGCTTGTGCGACCGTTGATGCGTGAGAAACCGGGCTTGGTGGCGTTGAGTTGGTGGTCGCCGATGGGGAGGTTGGAGAAGACGAAGGTGCCATCGGCGGAGGAAAAGCGGGATTGCGGGGCGTCGAGCAGTTCGATGAGAGCGCCGGGGATGGGTTCGTTGGTAACGGAATTGACGACAATGCCGCGGAGGTCGAAGTGGTCAGGCTTGCCGTTAACGTCGCTGGCGGGACTGGAATTCGTGCCAGGTAGCTGGGCGCGGGCGGGGGCGAGGGAAACCACGAATAGCGGCGCGGTCAGAGCAATTGCGATCGCACGAAGGCCTGGGCGCGTAGTAGGCATGTGACGACGAAGGCTCAACTGTACCTAGAAGGTGGTCAGTCGTTCAAGTATGCATTTCGACAAATGAAGATGCAAAGGCCGGAAGCGGCGTTGTATGCGCGCGAGCAATTCCGGCGCAGATCTGATTCAGCACGGCCAAGAGGAGGGTACCGAATGACTTGGGCAGAACTTTTGTGGGAGTCGACCGGAAGCGCACCGCAGATGAAACTTAGTGGCGTGCGGTAGTGCCCGGCACCGGAGCGGTTGCTGTGGTATTGCCATTGGAGAAGAAGGTGTGTCCCTCGAGAACCGCGTCGACTGCCTTGAGCAAGTTGCTGCTTACGTCGCTTTTGGTGACGAATGCCTGCGCCCCTGCCAACTTGGCGGCCCGAACCATTTCCCGCCCTTCATGCATTGAGAGGATCAAGATGGGGGTAGAAGGCTTCAGCTTGCGTATGCGTTTTGCCGCGGAAATTCCATCAAGAATCGGCATGGTGACATCCAGAACGATCAGGTCTGGATCAAGTTGCCGGGCCTGCTGAACCGCTTCTTCGCCGTTTGACGCTTCGCCACAAATCTCGAAATTATCGCGAGACTGTAGCAGGGAAGAAACACCCTTTCTCACGATTTCGTGGTCGTCTGCAATCAGTATTCGCACGGGCGCGCACCTTGCTCCGACAGCCTCTCAATTGTGCGAAATCAGAAAGCCCGGAACAATACACGGGTTCCAGTACCGAATCTTACGAGAGAACGCAGGCTTTGCTCAGCCCTAGTGCGCGTCGCTTCTTCAGCTGGCACAAATGGTCCCGAATGAAGCTGGTCTCTCGCTCGCGGCATCAACGTGCTGTATATGAAAGACTTACACGGCAATACGCAACTATTCGAACTGGGAAGGGTTTCATCTGGTGTATGAAAAGCATGCGCAAGACGGCCGAATTGATGCAAAAAGTGATGCAATTGGGGCCGAGAGAGGAAAGATAATGCGCTATCTAAAATATTTGGCGTTATTGGGAGTATTGGTTTTTGCCGCTGCGAACGTGAACGCCCAAGTGCGCGTCGGCGTTGGAATCGGAGTAGGTCCGGTGGGCGTTGGCGTGGCACCGGTCTGCGCCTACGGATATTACGGATATTATCCGTATGCGTGCGCCCCGTATGGGTTTTACGGGCCTAGCTACTTCGCGAACGGCGTGTTCATCGGAGCAGGTCCCTGGTATCACGGCTATTACGGGCGCGGCTTTTATGGGCGTCCCGGATATGGTTACTATGGCCGTGGTTATGGATACGGCTACAGAGGCCACAATGGCTATGCTTATCGCGGAGCGCCGGCACGAGGTTACGCAGGCGGCGGATTCCACGGCAATGAAGCGTTCCACGGCGGTGGTGGTAATCACGGTGGCGGCGGATTCCACGGTGGTGGAGGCGGAGGCCGCAGGTAAGTAAGCGAAAGCAGAACCAGATCAAGGGACAAGGGCCGGGGCTGAGCTCCGGCCCTTTTTTTTTGAAGGCGGTATCGATCCGCGAGTTAATCGAGCTTGACGAGCAATCGATAAGATTCGGGGCAAGCTGTTACAAAGGGAATTAGGTTGAAGCTAGAGCCGGGCGCGCCTCTATGACGGGCGTGCCGCCAACCTCTCCAGTTCCGGATACGACGACGTTTCTACCACCGTACGTTCTGGCGGCTGGACCTGAGTCTCGATAGCGCGCATCAACATCCGGAGCGCCAGTTCCATTGTCAGGGAAGTGACCACGGCGGCTTTCAGGGTGCGCCCATCGACGAGCGGCTTGACCTGGCTCGAAATGCCGATACCCAGAAACGGCAGCACCTGCCATTTTTTCTGTTGATCCGGATTGTCTGTGGTTTGCAACGCCTTTTTCGCGCCCAGCGCGAGTTCATGAGTTTGGCCCACGACCATGTCGAACTTTTCTGCACGTGATGTTGCGAGCTTGAGCCAGCCTCGAACACAATGATAAGCGCTTTCCTCGCTCCACTTGCTGCGTAACACGGTTGTCTGCAAATTCCGTGGCTTGGTGCTTTCCAGGCCTTCATGGCGCAGCACGGCGACGGAACTCATGCTGGGTCCCTCGATACATAGAACCGAGCCGCCCTGCGGTAGCAGTTGGGCAAGCTGTTTACCTTGCAACCGGCCAATTTCGAGCTGTCCCTGGGTGACCGTGAAAACGGGCACTTGCGGGCTTTTGCGCAATTGCGTGACATAATCCACATCGCTGTTGCTGATCACCCATCCCATGCCCTTGCCCACGGCGACTTCCGCTACGCGGCGCAAACCTGTCGCGGTAACCGGCTCAACTAAAAAGCCGCTAGGCATATTCTCTGAGCGGGATTGAATGATTTCCAACAACTGCTGGCTTTGGGTGATCGAATCATCGTGCGCGTGAATCACCTGCATCTCGAGCCCCAGTTGCTCGCCCGTAGACTTTGCGGCAATTTCCTGCTGATGCTGGTAGGCATTTTCGTTCGGTAGCGAAACGACGATCCGCAACTTTTTCATTTATCTCCCCGCACAGCGGCTTCGACAAGTATATGTTGTGCAGCCCGGTTTCATTGGGATTCTGCCAACTAGTCCGACGTAAAGATAAATGAGTCCGATAAGGTTCGGCACTCAATGTCGGCGAAACAGCGAAGCTACATGAAAGCAGGCGGTTTCTTACGGTTTTTCTGAAAGCACGGCGGGGTCGAGAGAACGCTACGATGAAGGAAATGAGTGCGAAGGTACTGCGCGCGCAACGCCACAGCGACTGGTGATCTTAAATGTTGGCGCGAAGTCAATGCATCGCGATCTGGGCCCTAGAGATTAAAAGCGTAGAGAAGCAGCCGTGTTAAGAAAAGATCCGCGACGAGCACGACGACGGAGGATTCCACGAAGGCGGCGATGGTAGCGCGGCCGACGCCTTCGGTGCCACCCTTGACGCGAAATCCCTGATAGCATCCGACGGTAGCGATGATGAAGGCGAAGACCACCGGCTTGATAAAGCCAATGCAGAGATCGCCGTAGGAGAGAGCGTTGATGGCGCGGCTCCAGTACTGTTCAGCGGTGAGATGCAGGACGAAGTTGGCGCAGAGGAAGCCGCCGAGAAGTCCGGCGAGATCGCCGACGGCGACAAGCAGAGGTAAGACTAAGATGGTGGCGAGGACGCGCGGGGTCATCAATTTGCGAATGGGATCGATACCGAAGCCGCGCATGGCATCTACTTGTTCCGTAACGACCATGGAGCCGAGTTCGGAGGCCATGCCAGTGGCGTTGCGTCCGGCAACAAGCAGGGCGGTGAAGACCGGGCCGAGTTCGCGGAGCAGGGCAAGGGAGACGGCGTCGCCGGTGAGAACAGTTTCGCCGAAGCGTTCGAATTGCGAGGCCGCGTTCAAGACGATGACGCCGCCGACGCAGATAAGTGCGACGACCACGATGCGCAAGGAGCCTACGCCGATCACGTCCATCTGCTCGATGAGGTCGGTGAAGTAGCGCGAAGTGGCAAACATGTTGCGGACGGATTGAACCGCCAGGATGGAGTAGTCCTGAACAGTGAAGGTCAGAGATTTCATGACGTTCCCGATTACCGAGGGAACCGAAGGTTCGTTCACAGTGAGATCTCCCTGAGTTGCTGAGTGGCAGCTTGCAAGGAAGCTTATAACGTCTGCGGGAAAAGTGAACATACAGGATTAATAAGTTGTTAGCCTTTGTGAACTGCAGGAACTACCAGCTGCAGGGAGGGAATCGAATGGCTTACCAACCGATCGAGAATTATGGAGTCATCGGCAACATGCGCACTGTGGCACTGGTGGGTATGAATGGATCGATTGACTGGTATTGTTCGCCGCGTTTCGATTCGCCAAGTATTTTTGGCGCGCTATTGGACGACGAAAAAGGCGGCCGGTTCCAGATCCATCCATTTGCCGAAAACCTGAAATACAAGCAATTCTATTGGCCTTCGACGAACGTTCTGGTGACGCGATTCCTGCACAGCGACGGGATCGCCGAGCTTGTGGACTTCATGCCGCTGGGATTCCCTCCCGATTCGCCGTGGTATCACCACCTTTTCCGCAGGATCCGCTGCGTGCGCGGCACCGTGGATGTGGGCTTGGTTTGCCGGCCCGCTTTTGATTACGGCCGACAATCGCACGAGACCAAACTAACGGAGAATGGCGCGACGTTCATCGCCGAGGGATCGAGCATGGCACTGGCGTCGCCTGTCGCGCTGGCGCCGGACGGGAAGGGAGGTGTTAAGGCGGATTTCCTTTTGAAAGAAGGACAGTCTTCCACATTCACCTTTAGCGCGGATTGCGGCGAAGACTTCGCTCCTTGTAAACCGCCCTCCGAGCCAGAGGCGGAGGACCTGTTCCAACATACTGTGAAGTATTGGCAGAAATGGATCGGGGGTTGCACGTATCGCGGACGATGGCGCGAGCAGGTTTACCGCTCCGCTCTTGTTCTTAAACTATTGACGTTCGAACCCACGGGCGCGATTGTAGCGGCGGCAACGACCAGCCTCCCCGAGGTGATTGGAGGCACCCGGAATTGGGACTACCGCTATACATGGCTGCGGGATGCGGCGTTCACGGTGTATGGCTTCCTGCGCATTGGATTTCGCGAAGAAGCCGCCGGTTTTATGCGCTGGATTCGAGATTTCGTCACGAAGCAGCATCATTCGAGTATGGTGACGCCGGTAATGTACACGGTGGAAGGCTCAAGCCAGATTCCCGAGATCATCCTTGATCACTGGGAGGGCTATCGCAAATCCGCCCCGGTACGAATCGGCAACGGCGCCGCTACGCAAATTCAAAACGATATTTATGGCGAGATGATGGACGCATTCTATTTGTACAACAAATATGTCAGCCCGGTCTCGTATGACTCGTGGGTTCGAACACGCAAGCGGCTCGACTGGATTTGCGAGAATTGGAAAAATCCGGACTCGGGCATCTGGGAAATGCGGAATCGCGAGGAACACTTTGTGTATTCGAAGGTTATGAACTGGGTGGCATTGGATCGCGGCATTCGCCTGGCAGACAAACGGGCGTTTCCGGGCGATCGCGAGAAATGGGTTCGCGAGCGCGACAAAATATACGAGGAAGTGATGACTTTGGGATGGAGCGAGAAGAGGCAAGCGTTCACCCAATATTATGGCAGCGAAGATTTGGACGCTTCGCTGCTGATCATGCCCCTGGTGTTTTTCATGGTGGCGACTGACCCGCGTATGATCAGCACAGTTGAAGCCATCATGAAGGATCCGCGCGAGGGAGGACTGACGAGCGACAGTTTGGTGTACCGCTATCCACCGAATCCTCGCGTAGACGGTTTACCAGGCGAGGAGGGTACTTTTAACCTTTGTTCCTTTTGGTTGGTAGAGGCCCTGGCTCGGTCCGGGCAAGCCTCTCCCGAGAAACTGGATCAGGCAGGGCTGATTTTCGAACGCATGCTCGGATATGCGAATCACTTGGGCCTCTTCGCGGAGCAAACTGGCTCGCAGGGCGAGGCGCTCGGCAATTTCCCGCAGGCGTTTACGCATCTCGCATTGATCAGCGCTGCGTACAATCTTGACCGAGCATTGAACGCACGCGGTTGATATGCAGGCAGTAATGCGCGGGGAGATGAGAGTTTTGTCGCAGGGGATTTGTCCAATGGGACAAAGATGGGCAAAAAAAAGTTAAGGGCGACTCGGTGTGACCGCGTCGCCCTCTTTTGATTGAATCGCGAAATTTATGCCACCCGATTCAACTGATAGAAGTGCTCCAGTTTTATCCGAAACGTCTCCTACACGTTGAGCCGTGAAGCTCCACTCTTCGGCTCATCCCATATGAGCGACTCAGTGTTACCTGCGTCGCAATTGTGGGTTCACCGCAAAGTTCTCGCTTTGGCCTTTGTTCAGCACCTGCTCAGTTTGCACTGTGCGGCTTTGAACTCGGCTGCAAAGCTTACTCTTCAATCCAATTTGAGGAAGAGTGGAACGGTTTTACCCGTCCCAAGACTCCTTCTGAATCGAATTTCCGAGGTTTCCTTCTTAATTCAATCCTGTACGGGCTGACTTGGTTTTATCCTCGTCGCCTTTCGGAATTGAATTATGAAG
>DASXLU010000323.1:0-3664 GCA_036496065.1 Candidatus Acidiferrum sp. | reverse complement strand
TAAATTCTCGCCAAAACGCATATTCGCTTCGATCACGTGGGGATTGTCGTTGCTTGGCACAAACTCGCGTTCCACGTGCAGGACATACAACTCCGCGTCCATTCGGCGCGCCATACGGGCTGCTCGCGCGATTAAATATTGCCCCGACGGGCTTCCGGAGATGCACACAGCGATGCGTTCACGCACGCCCCAGTTCTGCCGGATGTCCTTGGCATCCATATACGATTCGAGGCTGCGGTCCACCTGTTCGGCTACCTGTCGTAGTGCCAGTTCGCGCAGCGCTATCAAGTTGCCGCGCCGGAAGAAATTCTTCAGGGACTGTTCTACTTTTTCCTGACCGTACACGTCGCCGCGTCTCATGCGGTTTTGCAGCGCCTCCGGGGTGAGGTCGACCATGACGGTTTCCGTGGTCGAAAGCGGAATCCAGTCTGGCACCGTTTCGCGAACGGTCACTCCAGTGATGGCGCGAACGGTAGGCGCTAAGCTCTCGATGTGTTGAATATTCAATGTGGTGATCACATCGATCTTGGCGGCCAGAAGCTCCTGTATGTCTTCCCAACGCTTGCGATGCTTACTTCCTGGAATATTCGTATGCGCCAGTTCGTCCACCAGCACAACTTGGGGTCGCCGCGCCAGAATCGCGTCCACATCCATCTCTTCGAATAGCGTTCCCTTATAGTCGATTTGCTTCCGCGGCACGGCTTCCAACTGGCTCGCCAGTTCTTCAACACCTTTGCGGCCATGCGTCTCGATAATTCCGATGACCAGATCTTCACCGCGGCTTTTCCGTCGAATGGCCTCGCTGAGCATGCTGTACGTTTTGCCAACGCCAGGAGCGTAGCCCAGAAAAAGCTTGAAGCTTCCTCGAGGTTTCGAGCTGGGCGAGGCGACTTCCAGCCAATCTTCGGGTTTCTTTACCAAGGCGTGTTTCTTCTCCGCTTAGGGAATTCGTACTGCGATACAATACTCTTATGTCGCGCTTCGTGGTGGGTCGCGGTATCGGTTTTGCCGTCGCCGCTTCGTTGCTCGCCTCAATCACTTTCGGATATAGCAAACTTCTGCACGTCAACCAGACTACTGTTGCGCTTTCGTTTCTGTTGGGGATTTTAGCAGTTTCCGCGGTGTGGGGCATGGTCGTCTCGGTGTTCATGTCGATCACGGCGATGCTGCTTTTCAATTATTATTTTCTTCCGCCCATTGGTACTTTCACCATCGCTGACCCACAAAACTGGGTCGCGCTCTTTGCGTTTCTTTGCACCTCAATAATGGGTTCTCAATTGTCCGCGCGAATCCGTAAGGAGGCGGACGCTGCCCACGGTCGCCGGAGGGAAGTCGAACGTCTCTACGAATTCAGTCAAAAACTGCTGGGTGAGGGTAATGTCATTCAGCTTCTCAACGCCATCCCGAATTACATCGTCGATTGCTTCGAGGCGGGGGCCGTGGAACTCTTCGTTGCGCAGAAGGACAAGTTTTACCGTTCAGGATACGGCGCTGCGCAGATCGATGAAGAGCAAATGAAGTTCGCGTTCTCGCGAGATGAAATCGCCTGCGACTCTGCAAGCGCACTCTATTTCGTTCCTGTGCGCCTTGGAGTCAAACCTATCGGTAGCCTGGGAATTTCCGGGGCGCGCCTGTCGCGACAAACGCTGGAAGCCATCAGTTCGGTCGTGGCTATCTCGATGGAACGCGCTCGCGCCATTGAACAGATCGGAGAAACGGAAGCGGAGCGTCAGGGAGAGCGTCTGAAATCCGCACTGCTCGATTCTATAGCGCATGACTTTCGCACGCCGCTTACTTCGATCAAAGCTTCGGTCACCGATTTGCTTGACGCTCCGAGCGCGGACAACGCCCAACGCCGCGAACTTCTGACTATCATCAATGAAGAGTGTGACCGGTTAAATCACCTTGTCGAAGAGGCTTCCGAAATGGCCAAGCTGGAGGCGGGCGAAATTCATCTTCAATTCGAGGTGGTTCCGGTTCAGACGATTATCGATACGGCCCTGCAAGACCTCAAAAAGACCTTGGGTGAACGAGAGATCATAGTCCATGCACCCATGGATCTTCCGCCCGTTCGCGCTGATCTTGATCGCGCTAAAGATATTCTTGTCCAGCTGATCGATAACGCTCACCTCTACTCTCCCAAGGACCAGCCCATCACCATTTCCGCCGATCAAACGGCTGACGCGATCACGTTCAGTGTTGCCGATCGTGGACCCGGAATTGATACCTTTGAGCAAGGCCTTATTTTCGATAAGTTTTATCGCGGCAGAGATCAGCGTTATCAAGTGCGAGGGACCGGTATGGGACTGCCCATCGCCAAGGCGGTTGTTGCTGCGCACGGCGGCACGATTTCGGTGACCAGCCAGCTTGGCAATGGCTCTGTCTTTTCTTTCAGTCTGCCACTTGCCTATTCCTGGAGTCCTTCTCGATGAGCACTGCCAACATCCTGGTTGTTGACGACGAACCGCAGATTCGCCGAGTGCTTCGTTCCACGCTATCTTTTCGCGGCTATGTGATAAGCGAGGCGTCTTCTGGGGAAGAAGCCATAGAATTAGCCCGCAAATCAAAGCCGGATCTGATCCTGCTCGACCTGAATTTGCCCGGCATCAGTGGCATCGAGACGTGCCGCGAGATCCGCAGTTGGAGTGCGGTTCCCATTATTATGCTCACGGTTCGTAGCGCCGAGCGCGACAAGGTAGTGGCTCTTGACGCGGGTGCCGACGACTACGTCACCAAACCCTTTGGCATCGAAGAACTATTGGCACGCGTCCGTGCCTCGTTGCGCCGGCATTCGGCTGCCGAAGCACTTCCACCATTTCAATCGAGGTATCTAGAGGTCGATTTTGAAGAACGCCGCGTAATGGTATCTGGAGAGGCAATTCATCTCGCCCCCAAAGAATTTGAAGTGCTAAAACAACTTATCGCTCAGCAAGGCAAACCGGTGACGCATCGTCGCCTTCTTCAGGCCGTCTGGGGACCGGAGTATGGGGAAGAAACGGAAAATCTTCGGGTTGTCATCAACCAACTTCGCAAGAAAATAGAAAAAGATCCATCGCAGCCCAAGTACATCCTCACGGAACCCTGGGTTGGCTATCGGTTCGAACCACCCAAGGCCGCCACAAGCAAGACTCCAACTCGTGATGAAACTTAAGTAGAATTCGCAGACATTTTTATTTTGTGCCCGGGCGTAATTTTGCTGCCGCTAGTGGAAGAGAGCGCGAGTCGGGCCGCAGGTTTATTATTTCGTTGCGGGAAATTTGTCGTCCAATTCCAGATTCAATTCCAGCACGTTCACACGTGGCTCGCCGAAAATGCCCCATTGCCGCCGCTCGGTATGTTTTCCGACGATTTCTCGCAGCGCCTGTTCACTTACGCCACGGCTTTTGGCCACTCGAGTCAATTGATACGCCGCTGCGGCCGGCGAGATATCAGGGTCCAACCCGGAGCCTGATGACGTGACCAAATCAGCGGGTACTGCCACCCCGGGATTCGCCTGTTGCAGCGAAGCGACATCTTGGCTCACTCGGTCCACGAGCTGCTTGTTTGTCGGTCCGAGATTTGATGCGCTCGACGACGAAGCATCATATCCAGCGCCGGCGCTCGACGGCCTGGAGTGAAAATATTTATCTCCCGCGAAGCTCTGCCCGATCAGGTGAGAGCCGAT
>DASXLU010000322.1:0-5091 GCA_036496065.1 Candidatus Acidiferrum sp. | reverse complement strand
CAACCAACAACAGCCCGGGTGCCCCATCCTTTGCGTCCTCTGCGAAGGGTGGGAGAGCGGAATCTTCGAGCGCGGGTGCCCCAGACACCGACCCTGATGTGTGGGCATCAAGCGAACCGGGGTCCCCGACGAGCGCTTTTGTTCGTGGGGTTGGAGAAGCGAGACCGCTCTCCCCTGAACCGGCACAAATCCCCGCAACCCCCATCAAGCGCCTGAACCCCATCAAGCTCAAGCAACTAGAAGACCGCCTCCATCACGCCGAAGAAGAAATCCCCCGCCTCGAATCCGCGATCGCCGCCGCAGAAGCCCGCCTCGGCAACTTCACCTCCGCCGAGCAATCCCAGAAAGACGCCGCCGAACTCGAAGCCCTACGCGCCCAGCGCACTGCCCTCCTGGCCGAATGGGAAGAGCTCTCACTCACCCTCGAAGAGCAACAACTGGCCTAGCCCTTCACGGTTGGCCCTCCATTCGCTCTCGTTTGCCGTCGCACTCCCATTCAGTTTTCTTATTCCCATCGCTCTCATTTGTTTTTTCTTTGTCATTCCGCAGCGTAGTGGAGGAATCCCCTGTTGTCTTGGCACAACCGCTCGCTATTCGTGGCGACTACGTTTTCTGTCATCCTGAACTCAGCGAGGAAACGTTGGCACACGTTCTTGCTGTCATCCTGACCCTGAGCTTGTCGTAGGGGAAGGATCCCGAAGGTCCCAACCAGCCACAGACTCCAACTCTTTTCAACTAAACTCCCAACCACAGTTGTCTCCACCGAAAGCGCCTCGCCAAAGACGCAACACTCCCCGCAATCCGATCAAAAACCTCAGAACAGACCACCCCAAAATCCAATTCCGAATCCAAGTCTCCGGAGACGCAAAACAGTCCCGCGGGAACACGAGGCATCCACTCCGATGAACGATCCGCAATCGAAGACCATACCGCCGTTCAGCATTTCTCCCGGCACTCTCCTATGAGGAATGCAGCCTGCTTCCTTCAATTCGTTTCGCGCCTATCTTCGCGCCGCGCCCCTGCGCTTCCTCTCTTCGCCGTCTGCCTCTTTCTTTTCTCCTCGCCTCTGCAGTCGCAGGAACCATCGAAGAAGCAGGAAAAGCTCCTCACCCACGAAACAGGATTTCTTCCCGACAACACTCATCAACCCCGCAGACCAGGCCAGGCTTGAGGATTACTTCACCAAAGCCATCAGAGACGAGCTCAAGGCTGGCCACTACAACCTCGTAACCGAGTCCACCCCGGGAGTCATGAGATTGCGTTTCGCCATCACCAACGTGGAACCAAACGGTAGAACGACCAACGCAGCAGTAAGCGGAACAACGGCCGTGGCCACCCACGCCATAGCGCCCGGCGCAGGAGAGCTTGTCCCGCGATTGAAAGTTGGCAAAGTTTCAATCGAAGGCGAAATGGTCGACTCCGCTTCCGGCGAAGTGGAAATGGCCTTCATGACCAGCAAAAGCGGCCGCAGATTTTTCAGCGGCCTCAAAGCCTTCCAGAAGTGGGGCGACATCGACGCCGCGTTCCGCTCCTGGGCAAAAAACTTCCGCCAGAGACTAGACAAGGCGCACGCATCATAGCCATCGGCAATCAATAATAACCAACGGCCTCCGATGTTCTTCGCAAGCACGTCTCGCTCCGGCATTGAGCATTTCATCGAGCCAGCTGTGCGTGTGAGCCTCATAGGGGCCGGGTGCCTCAGGTCTCGCTTCGGGGGGTTCCGAAGCGGCAACCAAGCCATCTCTCCCAAACGAACACCAGTCCCTTCCCGCAAACGGCTTCTAGATGCGAAGTTTCAATAGGTTGTATGTGCATTCGATCGGGAACTGGGAAGCTGAAGTCGCGAGCCACAATGCTGTTCTAATAACGCGAAGAAACTCTTCAGATCAATGGGCAGAATGCTGAATCGATCTGGATAAAGGGCGTGGATCAGAGCCTATCGCTGAGATTGTATTCGCTTTTTATTTACCTTCCATCACATCATACGATATGCCGAAGGTGTCCCGAAAACTGAGAGATTTCCTGTCTTCCCTGAGAATGATACAGCCGTTTTCCAGAAGGCACTTCCGGGCCGCTGCTATATCCTTGACGGTAAAGCTAGGAATCGATGGTTGCGTGTTGAGGTCGCGGGTCACAGAGAGAAGGAAGTGCCCGGTGTCGTACTCGACTTGTGCTTCCGACTTGGTCAAAAGGCTGAATTTCATTACGTTGGTGTAGAAATTCTCCGCTGCAGTGATGTCTTTGAGGTGGATGGCAACACAGTTATTCGGTCGAAACATTTGGGTACTCTCCCTACCCACGCTTTGATGTCAATTTTGACGACTTCGCCGTGCGTTGCTCCTCAGTCGCCTGGAATGGGGTTGGCGCGACCGGAGTATGGGCGCGCTGCTAGAATCTCGTTCTATGGCGACTGCCGAGCCTCCTGTTCCACAAACCGTTTCCACAGCGAAGTCCCACAGCCATCACCACAAGCTCGTAGAACTTGAGGCGCGTCACGCCATTGCCGAGGAGGGCGGCGGAGCAGAACGGCGGGAGCGGGAGCGGAAGGCGGGAAAGCTGTCGGCACGTGAGCGCATTAACTTCCTTTTGGATGAGGGAACGTTTGAGGAGACCGACAAGTTTGTAACGCATCGCGCGACGGACTTTGGCATGGCGGAACAACGCGTTCCCGGGGACGGATTTATCACTGGATACGGGCGGGTTCATGGTCGTGTGGTGTTTGTGTTCGCCCAGGACTTTACCGTGTTCGGCGGTTCGTTGTCGGAGGCAAATGCAGCAAAGATCGTAAAGATTATGGATATGGCGATGCGTGTGGGGGCTCCGGTTGTGGGGCTGAATGATTCGGGAGGCGCTCGTATCCAGGAGGGCGTGGTCTCTCTAGCCGGTTACACGGATATTTTTTTGCGCAATACGCTGGCGAGCGGGGTGGTGCCGCAGATTTCGGCGATTCTGGGACCCTGTGCCGGCGGTGCGGTGTACTCCCCGGCGATTACGGACTTTACCTTGATGACGGAGAAGACGAGTTACATGTTTGTCACGGGGCCGGATGTCATCAAGACCGTAACGCATGAGGATGTGACGAAAGATGCACTGGGAGGGGCAGTAACGCATAACGAGATCTCTGGCGTGGCGCATTTTATGGCGCATGACGACCAGGAGTGCCTGGCGACGGTCCGTGAGCTGTTGAGTTTCCTGCCGTCGAACAATCTCGATGACGCCCCACGAAAGGCTACACAGGACGACCCTGCTCGCGCCGATGCTGCATTGGACACGATTATTCCGGAGGAGAGCAATCAGCCGTACGACATGGTCGATGTGATTGCGCGTGTAGTGGACGATGGGTACTTCTTTCAAGTGCAGGAGCACTTTGCGCGCAACATTGTTGTGGGGTTTGCTCGCATGGCTGGCCGTACTGTAGGCATCGTGGCGAATCAACCGGCGGTTCTGGCCGGAGTGCTGGATATCAATGCTAGTGTGAAAGGCGCACGGTTTGTTCGTTTCTGCGATGCGTTCAATATTCCGTTGATTACGTTTGAAGATGTGCCGGGGTTCATGCCTGGGATACAACAGGAGCATGGCGGCATCATTCGTCATGGCGCGAAGCTGCTGTACGCATTCGCGGAGGCTACAGTGCCGAAGCTCACGGTGATCACGCGCAAGGCTTATGGCGGAGCGTATTGCGTCATGAGTTCGAAGCATCTGCGCACGGATGTGAACCTGGCGTGGCCAACCGCGGAGATTGCGGTGATGGGGCCGGAGGGTGCGGTGAATATCGTCTATAAGCGGGAGTTGGATGTCTTGATGCGGCAGGCTGAGGCGATGTGGCCGCAGGGTAAGGCGTTTACGGAAGAGGAGAAGATGGCAGTGCTCGCAGAGGCTCGCAAAGAGAAGGTGGAGGAGTTTCGCGAGCGGTTTGCGAACCCATATGTAGCTGCCGAACGAGGCTACATCGATGCGGTGATAAGGCCGAGCGAGACACGGCGAAGGCTCAACACGGCGCTGGACATGCTGGCTACGAAACGAGAGAAGAATCCAGCGAAGAAACACGGGAATATCCCCTTGTAGAAAGGGGAACACCACCCGGCAGACGCGGCTGCGGGATGAGTACTGGCCTAAGAAGTAGGAGAGGGGTACCCCCCTTATTGCCTGCGCGTATCTGGTCCCTTTTCATAGATTTACGAAGGGTCTTGCTCTGTAAAATATTCATGGCAAAGTGTTTACGTCCAAAATATTGTTTCTAAAAGAGTTAGGCCCCGGAGGGTATCCGAGGCCTTGCTTATTTGATCTATATATTCAGTATACCGGTTTGACGCTAACTATCATGCCAAGTCGATCTTGTTTTGTTTGTGTGATTTAGGTGGTTTTGGGGCTTGACAAGTAATTTCTGGGCTGTTTTCTTGGAAAAAACGTCGTAAGTGATTGATGGATGGTAGCTTGGCGGTGCAGTGATATGCCCTGTTCGTCGAACTTGTCTCCATTCGGCGATATTCGATATTTTCCAGGAAACTTTGCACGGACGCATTCATCGTGGGTGTAACTTCCGTATTGCCGACAACACACCCAGAACTCGGAATTGATTCGCACCTCAATGATTGACTTGGCCTTCTCATCCGATCTGTTATCACCAACTGAGGCTCCCGCTGCGGATTACGTGAAGAGCGGCGGTTCGCCGCAATGGGTTGAATCGAATTCTCAGGGAGTCAACCTCGTGCACATCTTGATGTGCGTCCGGCGACAGATCTTGACCTCCCGCAGTCAGCAGGAGTCGCTATCTGAATCCAACTCGCCGCTCGAGGTCTTGGAATCGCGCATCCGATCGCAGGCTATCGAAGCTATCCTCTATCTCGATGGCACCCAGTCCTGGATCGCGATCCCGATAGGCCTTTTCCATCCACTGGAAGGCTTTGTCCCGGTTTCCAAAACGCGCTTCGTAGTAAGCGAAAGTGAGTGCAGGTACCTCATGCTGTTTGGCAAACTCCTTAACTTCCGCCATGGCTGCTTCAGCTCGGTTCTTGTCTCCAGAGGCGGCCCAAATGTGTGCAGCATTCGCCAGATAGCCAATCCTGCCTATTAAATGAAGTTCCTGTAAAT
>DASXLU010000321.1:0-7564 GCA_036496065.1 Candidatus Acidiferrum sp. | reverse complement strand
CCTTGTTACAGAAGGCGATCGATGGCCGGGCGCGCGTGTTCACCAATCCCTCGGCTTCACCGACAGGATTTCCGTTCAAGGTAGCTGAGTTGGAAGGAACACTTTCCGACCGGGAGGTTTTTTTAGGTAGGCCCCGCATCTGCGATCTCGGCTACTTGCGTGAAGCGTATCGAACCGCTGAAGGCAAAGTTGATTTTCGCTGCGCGGCCGAGCCGGTCAGCGTCTTCTTATCTAAAGGCGGTCAGGAAGAGAAAACCGACGGTCGAATCTGCCTGTGCAATGCGCTCCTGGCGAATATCGCTCAGCCGCAGGTGCGCGGCGGCAAATATGAAGAACGCGGAATGGTCACGTGCGGAGATGACTTGCGCGACATCGCGTCGTTCCTACCGGCCAACCGCACCACCTACAACGCCAGCGACGTCATCGCCAAGCTTCTCGAGCAGTCAAATCTTGAAGCCGTCAAAGCGGATTGACCTCTTCCCTTTCCGACTTGCACGGGTCGCGCTTAATCTTCACCTGAGTTCCCTCTGCAAAGAGTTTTCCATGTCTCTCGCCCCGGCGCGTAGTAGCATGCCGTTCTGATAGTCTGTGTCGCATGCGCAGCAGTCGCCACCCTGGTTTCATCCCTCCTAAATGTGGTCGCGAAGATGCAAACTGTCCGCCTAGCCGGGGCTTTAGGCTTTTCGCGTTTTGCTGCGGCCTGCCTCTCATTTTCTGTTTCGCCGCACTTCGCCCCGCGGCTGTCGACGCGCAAAGCGCGAATTCCCAGGACTCTCCATCTACACAATCGCCTGCCAACAAGTTTGTGGGCAACAAACCTTGCGCGAAGTGCCACGCAGACATCGCGAAAACCTACGAGACAACGGCCATGGCACGCGCCAGCGGTTCTGCGGTCGAGGGACTACTCACTGGTAATTTCGTGCACGCTCCGTCTGGTGTGCACTACCGCGTGTACCAGGAAGATGGGCGAGCGTGGATGAGTTTTGAACGCCAGGGCGACAATGCAGTCAGCGGTAAGCGCGAACTTCGTTACTACATCGGTTCCGGCCATCGCGGCAGGACTTATCTTTTCTCCGTCAATAATTTCGTTTTCGAAGCGCCGATGAACTGGTACGGCCAGCAAAAGCTGTGGGACATGGCTCCCGCGTATCAGAGAGCCACGCAGATTCCCATGAATCTGCCGGCCGTTTCCTCGTGCCTCGCCTGCCACACCAGCAATTCTCAACTTCCGGTCGCCGGCACGGAAAATAAGTATGAGCTTCCGCTTTTCGCGCACGGAGGGATTACGTGCGAGCGATGCCATGGCCCCGGCCAAAAGCATGTGGCCCAGGCGACCGCAACAAATATCGTGAATCCCGCAAAGTTATCGCCCGACCGACGTGACGCAGTCTGCATGCAGTGTCATTTCGAAGGAAGAGTGGCGATTCAGCAGCCAGGACATTCGCTGGCGGAATTTGAGCCCGGAGACAATTTGCCCGACTTCGTGCGCTACTACCTCGTTTCCGGCGGCTCGCCTAATGGTTTCGGAGCGCTGAGCCAGACCGAAGCCCTCGCCCAGAGCGCATGCAAACGGAAATCCGGCGACCGCATGGCGTGTATCAGTTGTCATGATCCGCACTACTCGCCAAAGCCAGAGGAGAAAGTTACCTATTACCGCGCGAAATGCGTCGTGTGCCATGGAGAAAAATTTGCAGTCAAGCATCATCGTAAAGATCCGGACTGCCGAACATGCCACATGCCCGCTGCGACGACATCGGACATAGCTCATACCGAGGCCACCGATCACCGCATTCTTCGCGATCCGAAAATACAAGCATCTGCCGCAGCGCAAGCAAACACTGAAGCTCGCTTAGTGGCCTTCCCGTCTGAAGCTGGCGACGGAGATTCGCGGACCGTCGCTCTGGCGTGGCAAGCCCTGGTTGAGAGCGGCATGACACGCGCGGAGGGTGAGGCTGAACGGTGGCTAGGCAAAGCTATACAGGACAAGCCAAACGATCCAGACATTCTCTCCGCCCTGGGATTTGTTGAACAGAAGCGCGGCCATACGGACAAGGCTCGCGAACTTTACCAGCATGCGCTCCAGGTCGATCCGCTGGCGAACGAGGCGGCCACGAATCTCGGCATCATGGAGGCTCAGGCAGGCAATGTGCCGCGAGCGATCTCGCTCCTACAGGGCCCGTTTGAGCGGATTCCCGGCCGCAGCGAAGTGGGCATCAACTTGTCGATCCTTTACTGCGCGTCCGGCCAGATGCAGAAAGCCCGCGAAACTGTGAGCCGTGTCTTGGAATTCAATCCGGACCTGCCCACTGCGAAAAATCTTCAGCGTCAATTGAACAACGCTTCGCCAACGTGTTCCGCGCACTAACGCTCTGCCCGGCGCCTTGATCTCTCCATTTTCTAGATTGCGTGCAGGTGTATCTGTGGAGCTAAAATGGGGCTTCAAGTTACATGGGCACCGGCTTCCTTGTGCCCCTCGCCTGAAGTAATAAGCAGGAGGTTGCAATGCGTATACGAACTCTAGCCGTCGCGAGCGTCGTGCTCGTCGGCATTTTCATGACTCTTGCGTTGCCCGCACATTTTGCGCCAAAGCCCGGCGGCGACGTTGCCGAACTGAAGGTGACCATTCACGAATGGGCGATTCCTACCAAAGGGGGCCATCCTCATGATCCAGCAGTCGGGCCTGGCGATTCGCTGTGGTTTACCGAACAGATGGCCAACAAACTCGGAAGATTGGTTCCCAAAACAGGCGAGTTTAAGGAATATCCGCTGAGCGACGGAAAGAATGCCGGGCCGCACGGATTGGTCGCGGATAAAGACGGCAACATCTGGTTCACCGCGAATTTTGGCGGCTATATTGGCGAACTAGACCCGAAGACTGGTGCCGTAAAGCAGTACCCGATGCCGAACGCCAAGGCCGACGACCCGCACACCGCCGCGTTCGATGCCAATGGAATTTTGTGGTTTACCGTGCAGGGCGGCAATATGGTCGGACGCCTCGATCCGAAAACAGGAAAGATCGTCTTGAAAGAAGTTCCGACAGAAAGCGCCCTGCCCTACGGGATTCAAATTACCAGCAAAGGCGTGCCCGTATTTTGCGAACTCGGCACCAACAAAATGGCCACGATTGATCCCAAGACGCTGGCAATTACCGAATACCCTTTGCCGGAAAGCGCGCGGCCTCGCAGATTGGCGATCGCTGCAGACGACACCGTGTACTTCACGGATTTCAAAAGCGGCCACCTTGGCGTTCTGAATCTCGAGAGCCGAGCTGTAAAGATGTATCCCTCACCGGGAGGAGCCGAGTCCAATCCGTATGGCATCGTTATTACGCCTGACGGAATGGTGTGGTACAGCGAATCCGGCGTGAAGCCGAACACAATCATTCAGTTCAATCCCAAGACCGCGAAATTCGCTGAAGCAAACATCCCGTCTGGTGGCGGAGTCGTTCGAAATATGGCGGCAACGGCAGATGGTCGCGTGTTCATCGCTTGCAGTGGCGTTGACAAGGTCGGCGTAGTGGAAGCTGAGAAATAATTTTGTTGCGCTCTTCGGAGCCACGGTGCGCGAATGTCTCCGGTTCTGCAATTCGCCGGAATTGTCGGCTGCCGTTCGAGCGAATAGCTGATAACTTCGATCAAGCTATATAAGAGCTACAGGGTATTCCCTAGGCTCCCCCTACTAGTAGTCCTGATACGGAACATTTCACCAAAAGAAAGGCTTTACAGGCGGTTTTGGATTGCGACGGGTGCTGGTTGCCAGTACACTTTCGAGGCCAGCCTGGACAGTCCCGCAGCTGTCCTAATCCGACGGTGGATGGGAAAAATGTACGAACACCTGTTCCATTTTTTTGGACTGCGGGAGAATCCTTTTCACGTCTCCCCTGACCCCCGTTTCTATTTTTCTACGCGCGCTCACGATAGTGCCTTGGCAGAATTGCAGTTCGGTGTCGATAGCCGGCAAGGTTTCATCGTACTGACCGGCGAGTCCGGCACGGGCAAAACGACCGTCCTCAATCATTTTCTGAACTGGTTGCAAGAGCGCCGGCAATCGAGTTCCTATATCTTCCATTCGCTCTTGAAACCTTCCGAGTTGTTCGAATTTGTCCTGCGTGATTTTGGCGTGCCCTTCGAAGGCCGCGACAAGAGCGACGTCCTTGAGACCCTGAATCACTGGCTGATCCAGCGCCATTCTATGGGCGACTCTCCGGTGCTGATTATCGACGAAGCGCAAGCTATTTCTGTCCGCACTTTGGACCAGGTTCGCTTGCTGCTCAACCTCGAGACTCCGGGAAGCAAACTTTTGCAGATCGTGTTGGCCGGTCAACCGGAACTCGAAGACAAACTGCGGCGACCGGAATTACGCCAGCTCCGTCAACGTGTGATGTTTCGCTGCAATCTCGTGCCGCTGTCTTCCGACGAAGCCGTGCAATACGTGGAATCGCGGCTTGCTGCGGCTGGTGCGATTGACGTGGAAATTTTCTCGCACGAAAGCGTGGAGGCGGCGCACATGTACGCGCGCGGAATACCGCGCACCTTGAATCTCTTGTGCGAACATGCGCTCATATCCGCCTATGCGGACCAGGTAAAGGTGGTGACGCCGGAGATCGTCCGCCGGGTCGCTACAGACTTCGATCTCACTTCGCAGCCGGCGGCGGAGCAGGAACGTGACACAGCTTCACGTTTTGGCCGTTTGGTGGCGTTTCGGCCAGAGGAACGGTCGGCCCGCGTTACCGCTCAGATGGAATATCTGCAGACACTAGGCTTGGATTCGAACGGGGATGACGCGGCGGTATTGCCTCGAACTGGAGAATCGGCGAACGCACCACCTCCGCCACAACACATGCAGCAGCCGGCAGCAGCCATCATCCAGGAGCCTATCTCCTCGGCTCCGCTCGCGAACACAATGCCGAATATTGCGCCACCAGAGATTCCTTCTGCGACGCTCCCGGCTGCCGCTGCGTCTGCACTGCCTGGCAGTCGCTTCATTGGGATGACCTCCGCTGCCGCAACCGCGCCGGCGAAGATTCCGGTGTCCCCCAAACCAACGATGCCGGCCAGTTCCGAACCGCTCCCGCAGCAATCCCGGCAATCGCCCGCTCGCGCGTCAACCGCTTATAAGCCGGCGGTTCAGCCATCGATCGCCAATCACGTTGTCACGCTCGTGGCAAAACCCTTGGAACGTACTGCGCCCGCAGCTAAGAAACCCATTGTTCGAACGCAGGGACCGGGTTTTGGCGTGCGTTTCCTACGATACTGGAAATCCGTTTCGGATTCGTTCCTGCACGACTGGAAACAGCTTATGGGTGCGCACGGTTTGGCAAAATCTGTGGCGGCCAGCAGCGGAGTAGCGAACTGGCAACGCAACGTGCTGGTGCCAATCACCAAATGGCTCAAGCAGCCCGCCATGTCGCCCCATCCTAGGAAGAACTCTTCCGCACCTCCCGCCGCGGCAAAGGGCCGGCGGCAATAGCTTCTGGGTGTCTGTATCCCCACAAGGCTCGCCGCATGTATACTGCGTGTCTGATGATTTCTGAGTTCTCCATCACCTGCTGTCGGCTCTTCGCAATATCCTGAGCCGCGGAAGGATATTTTTGATTTAGGCTTTTATCAAAACAGCTAAGCTTCCGCGCCGCTCGAACCAGGGCGGCATTTTTGTTTGCTGTTGAGGCAGGAAGGAAGATTCAAATGAGCGACCACGCGGGAAACACACCGCTAAAACTCGAGAAACCTATCGGCATTTATTACGAGCATCCCGACTGGTTCCGGCCACTGTTCGAACAACTGGACGCGCGCGCCGTGAACTGGCAGAAAATCCCGGTGCGCGGCCACAGTTACCGCTCCAGCGAAAAGCCCGAGTTTTCTTTGGTGATGAACCGGATGAGTCCTTCCGCGTGGCAACGCGGGTTGGCGAACGCCGTGTTTTATACGCTCAATTACGTGGCCTACCTGGAAGCGCGCGGCGTGCGCGTGGTGAATGGTTCGCGTGCGTTTACCCACGAAATTTCCAAGGCGCTGCAATTGCAGCTTTTGGAGTCGCTAGGTTTGCCGTACCCCAAAGCCCGCGTGATTCACGACGCGTCTCAAGCTTTGGCTGCTGCCGAGGAAATCGGCTACCCACTCGTTATCAAGCCGAATATCGGTGGCAGTGGCGCCGGCATCGTCCGTTTTTCCGGCCCTGATGAATTAAAACGTGCGGTGGATGTGGGAAGTTTGTATTTCGGCATCGATTCCGTTGCCTTGGTGCAGGAATTCTTCCCGGCACGCGATTCCGTTATCACCCGCGTGGAAGTATTGGGCGGAAAATTTCTGTATGCCATACGAATCCACACCACTGGCGAGACGTTCAATTTGTGCCCCGCAGATATTTGCCAGAATACCCAGGGCGAAGAACTGGCGCGCGCGGCCTGCCCGGTGGATGCGCCCAAGTCTGGACTTAAAGTCGAAGGATACAATCCACCAAAGCGCGTCATTGATGATGTGGAGCGCATCATGCAAACAGCGGGCATCGAGGTGGGCGGCATCGAGTACGTGATCGACGATCGTAATGGCAACCTGCTGTACTACGACATCAATGCGCTATCCAACTTTGTGGCGGATCCCGTGCGTATCGTGGGTTTCGATCCTTACAGCCGCCTCGCCGACTATCTAATTGCCGAAGCACAAGCGCATGAAGAAAAACCCCCGGCCCGTCACGTTGCTCTTGCGGGAGAGTGCGCATGAGATATGGCTACTGGCTTCCGGTTTTCGGTGGGTGGCTGCGCAATGTGGAGCACGAAAACATGGAGGCGAGTTGGGACTACGCCAAACGGCTCGCACAGCGTAGCGAACAACTCGGATTTGGGCTGACGCTCATCGCGGAACTAAATCTTAACGACATCAAGGGCGTGGAAGCTCCGTCGCTGGACGCCTGGTCCACGGCGGCGGCGCTGGCGGCGGTCACCGAAAGCTTGGAATTAATGGTGGCCGTGCGCCCCACGTTTCATCTTCCTGCGCTGCTGGCCAAACAGGCAGCGAATATCGACCGCATCAGCAACGGCCGCTTGTCGTTGAATGTGGTTTCGTCGTGGTGGGCCGATGAAGCACGAAAATATGGAGTAGCGTTCGAACAGCATGACGACCGCTATGCCCGTACCAGCGAGTGGCTGGACGTGGTCGACGGCGTATGGTCGCGCGATCATTTTTCCTACACCGGAAAGTATTACAAGGTGGAAGACAACGTCTTGCAGCCCAAGCCGGTGTCCCAGCCGCGACCCACGATTTATGCTGGCGGCGAATCGCCCGCGGCCAAGGACTTGATCGCCGACAAGTGCGACGCTTACCTAATGCACGGCGATCCTCCAGACCGAGTGGCTGCCAAGGTCGCAGATTTGCGAGAACGCCGAAGCAAGTATCAGCGGCCGCCGATGAAATTTGGTGTGGCAGGCTACGCGATCGTGCGCGAAACCGAAAAGGAAGCGCAAGATGAATTGCGTCGCATCACCGATGTCCAACAATCAGCCGCAGGCTACGCAAATTATCAGCAGTGGCTCGCCGGGACGAAACTCGAGCAGCAAGTTTCTTTGGAA
>DASXLU010000320.1:0-1792 GCA_036496065.1 Candidatus Acidiferrum sp. | reverse complement strand
CGAGCAGGCGATTTCCACAGCTCTCTTCAGCCAAGATGCTTGCATCCCGCCCGGGATGAACATCTGTGGGCTGCCTCGCGTGGGGCGGCAGGGGAAGAGAACTATGCCGGAAATGCCGGCGCAACATAACGAAAGTTTCAAAATGATTCCTGGCGATGGTGTGGAGCGACTGGCTACCCCCGAGGAACTTGCGGAATACGGAACGCTCGCGCCCGATCGCGAAACCGAACAGAAAATTCTGGCACTGCTTGAACAGCAGATGATCGATAGCCTGACTTCCGAAAGCATCAAGGAACTCGCTGTAGGCATGCCTGTCGACCCGGACGCCGCGGGCTTGCCCAAGTTGCTCAAGCCTCCGCCGATCACATCGCCGTTAGAGGAGTCCACCAAAAAATTGCCTGAAGAACTCACCACGAAATCTGCCGAACAGCCTGTTGTCACGGAACCCCTGACCGAAGTGCACGAGACAATTGTCCCCGCGATCGTGCTTACGGAGTCCTTAGCCGAGGCGGAATCCGAACTGCGCATGATGCGCGCGGATTTACTCGAATTTGCCGAGGCGCTGGATCAACACCGCTTGTGGGTGGAAACGGCCGGTAAAGAGGGAACCCGCGGCGACTTTAATGGCGCCAATCTCGCCGGCGCTGATCTCACCGGCGTGAATTTGCAGGGCGCGCAACTGCACAAAACCAACTTGCGTGGCGCGGACCTCTCGATGGCTAATCTGCGCGCCGCCAACCTGGTCGAAGCGGATCTCCGCGAAACCAATCTTCTGGGCACCGAATTTTCCGGCGCCAACTTGATGGGTGCGAATTTGTATGGCTCGCAGGGTTTGTGGTCCGGTCGCTTGGGCGGCACCAATCTTTTCGACGCAACGTTGCCGGAAGCCGTTGCCATCCTTGACGGTGGAACCACGATTACCCAATTTACGCAGGCGGCGCGCCGCTTCTATCTTTTTCTGATGATGCTGTGCGTCGGTGCGTGCGGCCTGGTAGCGCTGACGAAAGATGTGCGGCTGTTGCTCGACGAATCGGCCTTCCCGATTTCCAGCATTCCCAACGTGCTTCCGCTGCAGGGATTTTATCTGGGCGCTCCGGTCTTGCTGACAGTGTTGTACATGCGCCTGCAATTTTTGCTGCTGCGTTTGTGGGGCAGCATGGGCGCGTTACCCGCGGTATTTCCCGATGGCCGCACGGCGGAAAAAGATGGCCCGTGGTATCTGATGGGTCCGATCCGGCCGCACCTGAAATGGTCGCGTGATCCGCGCTCGCCGCAAGGCCTGGCGGAAAGCGTAATGGCTGTTTTGTTGGCGTATTGGGCTGTCCCTGCGACGCTATTTCTTTTTTGGCTGCGTTATCTCGTGTTGCAGGATTATCGTGGCACGCTGCTGCAATTATTTCTGCTGGCCCTTGCCGTTGCGGGTGCCTGCGCGGTGCCGCGCGTAGTGGCGCGTGTGCTGCGTCCCGGTGATTGGACCGAAGAAACCACGTCGCAATTCCTGCACGATGTGTTGTCCGCACTGCGAGTACCCGGCGTCGTCGGCTTTGCGCTGCTAATGCTCTCCCTGGGAGTGCTCAAAGGACTGCCGCTGGATTCCACCGTGCGGCCAGACGTAAGTCGCGGTGATCCACGCCGCTGGGCTGCCACCGCATTTCAGTCGCTGGGTTATCGCCCGTACGCTGATATCTCCGAAGAAAAATTCTCGACGCCGTCGACGACCCCGCCGGCCACTGACAATTCGCCAACGGAAGCCACTGGTCCGCGGCTGAACGAAATCAATTTGCGCTACGCG
>DASXLU010000319.1:0-2962 GCA_036496065.1 Candidatus Acidiferrum sp. | reverse complement strand
GTGGTTGGTCAGCAACAGCCCATGTGCGCTTACAAACGAGCCAGAACCACCGTCGTTCAATCGAACACATGCCTGCCGCAAGTGGTCCAGCCACTGCGTTGTCGGCGTGAAATTGTATTTCTCCTGCAACTGCTTCAACGGCGGGTTATCGAAGGTCCACATTCCTTCGTCGGACCGAACGGCGGGGCAGAGCAAGGCAGCGGCGAGCAGGCCCACAGCAACCTGACGTAGCAAAAGTTGACAGTTCACAGGCTTCCTCTTTTCTTGCGGAGTAATTCCTCGGAACCGAGCGACTTTTAGTATATATGAAGCCTTTTTCGCCCGCGATTTTACCCATGACTCGACGATTCGCTTTGCGGTCCAACTAACCGTAAAATACGTAAGGGGCCTGCCAGGCTCCGTCTCATTCGCATGGAACCCCGTGAAAAAGCCATCGCCTTGCCAGAGCTTCCCGGCGTCTATCTGTTCAAAGACGCCGCCGGAAAAGTGGTGTACGTCGGCAAGGCCACATCTCTCCGCAATCGCGTCCGCTCGTACTTTCTCGAGTCTCGCTGGTCCGACGCCAAGACTGGATCGCTGGCCCGTGAAATTGCCGACCTCGAAACCATCGTTGTTGCGAACGCCCGCGAGGCTCTCGCTCTCGAGAACAACCTCATCAAGCAGTACAAGCCCAAGTTCAATGTCATGCTGCGGGACGACAAGACCTATCCCTACATTAAGCTCACCCTCGCCGAAAAATATCCTCGCGTTTATTTCACTCGTCGCATCAAGAAAGATGGCTCGCTTTATTTCGGCCCTTATTTTCCCCCCAGCCTGGCGCGCCGCATTCTTCATTTCATTCACAAGCGTTTTCTGGTGCCTTCCTGTTACGTTGATCTGACCAAGAGCCATCCGCGGCCGTGCCTGCAGTATTACATTCACCGTTGTCAGGGGCCGTGCGTCGAAGGGCTCACGACGGACGAGCGCTATGCCGAAGCGGTTCGCGATGTCCGTCTGTTCCTCGAAGGCCGTCGTAGCGATCTGATAAAAATCATCGAGCAGCGTATGACCACTGCTGCCGAGCAGGAACATTATGAAGAGGCCGCCGCGTATCGCGATCTACTCCGCACGCTCGAAGACATTCAGGAACGCCAGCGCATTGCTTCCACACAAGGCGACGATACCGACATCCTCGCCTATTACGCGGAACCGCCGCTGGTCGCCGCCAATCTCTTTCACCTGCGCGCCGGACGCATCGTGGATCGCCGCGAATTTTATTGGGAAGAACTGGAGCCTTTCGATCCGGCCGATTTTGTGTCGTCCCTCTTGAAGCAGCTTTATCTGGAAGCCGAATATCTGCCGAAGATGATTCACGTGCCTATCGAGTTTGAGGATCGCGAGCTTCTCGAAGAGACTCTCAGCGAGCGTGCAGGTCATAAAGTGGAAATCTTCACGCCCCATCGCGGCAGCAAGCGCGCCATCCTCGACTTGGTCGAAAACAATGCCAAGCATTCTTTCGAGCAACGTTTCCGCGTAATGAAGCCAAGCTCCAAATCCATTGCCGAAGCTTTGCAAAACGCCCTCAACCTCCCCGAAGAACCCAAGCGCATCGAGAGCTTCGACATCTCGCACATTCAAGGATCCGACACAGTAGCTTCCATGGTCGTCTGGGAAAACGGCCGCATGAAAAAATCCGACTATCGCAAGTTCATCATCCGCGGCCTCGATGCGACCGGTTCCAACCCAGGCCCCGCTAAAGACGTGATTACCATCGCCGGCACCAACCGCCAGAATGATGATTTTGCGAGCATGTATGAAACGGTTCTGCGCCGTTACCGTCGCGTCCTTGAAGAACAGAAGCCCATGCCTAGCCTTATCTTAATCGATGGCGGAGTCGGTCAGCTCCACGCCGCGGCGCACGCCTTAGACGAATTGCAAATCATCAACCAGCCCATGGCCAGCATCGCCAAAAAAGAAGAAATCCTATATATCCTTGGCCAGGAAGATGAGCCCTGCATTCTGGACTACCACTCGCCCGTCCTCCACCTGATACAACAAATCCGCGACGAAACGCACCGCTTCGCCGTCACTTTCCACCGCCAGCGGCGGGGAGCCAAGCAGACACGCACTGAACTCCTGGACATTCCGGGGATTGGGCCTCAAACCTCACAGCGGCTCCTTAGACGCTTTGGAAGCGTCGCCAACCTGAAAAGGGCCACGCGCGACGAGTTGACCCATGTCGTGTCAAAAAAGAGCGCCGAAACCATACTCTCCTACTTTTCGAATGGCACTCCGGCCAGCTAACCGCTATACGGCAGATGTCCGGTTAGCAGTCATTGCCCCATAGCCTCTCCTATGTTACGTTTTTCTCGGAGGTTACCATGGCCGACAATGTAGGTTCCAAAGTGAGCTATTTCCTGGTTGGGCTTGGTGTGGGAGCCCTCGTGGGCGTGCTTTTCGCTCCGAAATCCGGTGAAGATACCCGCGAATACCTGTCCAAGCGCGCCGATGATGGCCGCGAATTTGCCCAGAAAAAAGCTCGCGAACTGCGTGAGCGCGCCGATGATCTTATCGAACGCGGCAAAGATGTCGCGTCGAAGAAGCGCGATTCACTCTCCGCTGCGGTAGAAGCGGGTCGTGAAGCGTTCTTGCGCGAATCGAAATCGTAGACGAGGAGTGCCTGTAACGGTCCCCGCTGAAGTAACGGAGAGGGTGGTGTGCGTATGCAATTCTGGATGGAGTTCTTCAGCATTGTCGCTGCTATCGCATTGGTCGTTCAGGTCGGCATTCTGATCGGCCTGTTTCTCCAATTGAAGAAGTCTACCGAAGCCGTTAATCGCATGGTCACCGATCTGCACACGCGTATGGGGCCGATTCTTACACGCACGCAGATTATGTTGGACGAAACACAACCCAAAATCTCCGCGCTCGTGGAAGACGCTTCACAGATCGTCTATCTGGCGCGCGGTCAAGCGCAAAAAGT
>DASXLU010000318.1:0-3669 GCA_036496065.1 Candidatus Acidiferrum sp. | reverse complement strand
CCAGACGAGTTCGCGGCGCTGGAATCCAAATGAATTCCATCGTCGTTGAGAATCCCGGACTGCTCACCACCATTCAGGATTTTGGCCGCCCGGGGTACGGACCGCTGGGAATTTCGCCTTCCGGCGCGGCCGATCCTGTCGCGCTGCATCTAGGCAATCTGCTGGTCGGCAATGAAGCCGGGGCAGCGGCGCTGGAGATGACCTTGCTCGGCGGTAATTTCGTTTTTGGGAGCGATACCGTGATCGCGTTAGCCGGTTCCGATTTTGCCGCGTCGTTGAACGGTAGACCGCTCGAGACGTGGCATTCCTACCGCGTGGCGAGCGGAGAAAAACTCGTCGCCAGCGCGACAAAAGATGGTGCGCGCTGCTACCTGTGCATTGCCGGCACGCTCGACGTCAAACCGTTCCTGGGCAGTGCCGCGACGCATCTGCTCAGCGGCCTTGGTGGTTTCGAAGGGCGCGCGCTTCGTAAGGGCGACGTGATTCCCTTCCGCGATCCCATTACGACGCGACGTGGCGAAAGAAGACTGTCCGCAAGTGTCGCGGATAAATTGCGGAGACGCGGCGTCTTGCGCGTGACTGAGGGACCGCAATCCGATATTTTCTCAGCCGCGACGACGAAACTGTTTTACGAAAGCGCGTTTCGCGTTACCGAAGACTCCAATCGCTTGGGACTGCGGCTCGAGGGCCCGGCCCTGCCGTCCAGCACGGTGACAGAAATGATCACCGAGGGCGTTTCGCTGGGCGCGATACAAATCACGCCTGCCGGCCAGCCCATCATTTTGTTCGTGGAGCAGCAAACCACGGGCGGCTATCCTAAAATCGCCAACGTCATTGGCGCAGATATGTTTCGCATCGGCCAGTTGCGCCCGCGCGACTCCGCGCGCTTCGAGCGAGTCTCAATGAGCCAGGCGCGCGCCGCATGGATCGAACTGCAGCAACTTCTTGCGTCGGGAGATAAACTTTTCGCGTGATCACGCTGGACATCAATTCGGATATGGGCGAGGTGCCCGAAGCCATCGCCGACGGCTCGCAAGAAGCGCTCATGCAATTCGTCAGTTCGGCGAATATCGCATGTGGCGGCCACGCGGGAGACGAGCACACGGCCCGGGCGACCATCGCGCAAGCTTTGCGCTGGAACGTGGCCGTCGGCGCGCATCCCGGTTATGAAGATCGCGCCAATTTTGGCCGCGTCGAGCTGCAGTTAACGCCGGAAGAAATCTCCGCTTCGGTGCATCGTCAAGTCGTGGCGCTGTCCGAACTCGCCGAACAAAGTGGCGCGGAAGTGGTCCACGTAAAGCCGCACGGAGCGCTGTACAATCAGGCCGCGCGCGATCCGCAAATCGCTCGAGCCATCGCCGCGGGTGTCCGTCGCTGGAGTCCGGCGGTGGTGCTCGTGGGACTGGCGGGCTCCACAATGCTCGACGAATTCCGCGAGGCCGGCTTCGCGATCGCCGCGGAAGCGTTCGCCGATCGTCGTTATGAGCCCGATGGCAGCCTGCGTCCGCGCAAATTTCGCGACGCGCTGCTCGCCGAACCTGCCCAAGCCGCCGCGCAAGCCCTACGCATCGCCACACGAGGCGAAGTCGTCGCCGCAAACGGCGCCGCTATTCCGCTCGAAGCCACTACCCTGTGCATCCACAGCGACACTCCCGGCGCCCCGCAAATCGCCGAAGCCGTTCACAACGCCCTCCGCAGCGCCGGCATCGCCATCCGCTCTCTCCGAGCCTAGGGGCGGAGAGACAGCACTTCTTTGGGCGAGGTCCGTTGAGCAAAACTCGCCAACTATGATTGGGATTCTAGGGATGAGAGGAACGCGGAAAGTTTTACGCGAACAGTCTTCTTTGGTGCTGGCTTGATTCGAATCGACGTAGCATGCGCCGCGTTGGCGATGCTGCCCGTCGAGCTTTGCGAATCGGAGAAAATTGATTCAATGCTTCGGCAGCATGGGCCGCCACGTTAGTAAGAACAACATCAGCGGCTTCGCGAGCCAAAAATGAGCGGCCCGGTTTTTTATCCAACGGCGCTTCGTGCACCCGTTCGATTGCAGCAATGAGTTCCACGACACTGCTAAAATGTTTATTTCGCAAACCAAGAATTTCTGTGGCGATGCTCAATATTTTTCCCTCAGATCGAATGCAGCATAACATTCCCATTAACTCTTTACACCCGTACGAAAGGACAGGTAGGACATCCGTTACTGCTAAACCGCTAAACACCCGGCTCAGCTTGGTGGAAATTCAGCCAACGATGTTGCCAGTGTCTATTTATTTGAACGCGCCGACAGATTTGTCCTGTCGCGTGTTCTCGATACGCGTTGAAGGATCGCAAAAAGAAAACAATATGTCAGCAACCGTTCGAGTTTTTTCCGACTCAAGTCAAGGTGAACGGAGAAACGGCAGAAAAAGCTGTCTTTTACACAAAACAAGGATTTGTACACAGTTGCGATCCACTCTAAGGCATCGTAAACTGAATTGATTGCAAGCGGTTGCCACGCGGTTTTGTACGGGCCTGTAGCTCAGGTGGCTAGAGCGCGCCCCTGATAAGGGCGAGGTCGGTGGTTCAAGTCCACCCAGGCCCACCATTCAAATCACTAGTGAATACGCGGTTATTCCCACTTTTCCCCTTTCTGGGGATCTTCGGCAAAAAACCATTTTGTCAACCGTTTGTCAACTTCCCGAACAGCCTAATAGCGGAACCACGGGTCTTGCTGCAGCCATTTCTGCGTCTGGGTGCGCTTCGGTGCAGGGCATGTTGGGAGACTGCCAGGGGTGGCGGCTACTCAAACGGATTACTTCCGGGTAGCCCGTTCAGGAGCGATGCAGAAATCGTGTTCCAAAAGCCGACGTAAGGTTACTAATCTCGACGACCGAACATCCTGTCACAGTTTTAGCTGAGTCGTGGATTGAACTGGGAACAGAGCGCGAAAGTCTTCTCGAGGTGCTCAATGAAAATGCGAACTTTGGTGGACAGCCGGCAGCTGGCAGGCCGTACGGCAAGGATCGGCACTGTTCGGTCAAAGGCAGTCAGAAGACGGATGACCGTACCTTCTCTGAGTTCTGCGGCAAAAAGCCAAGCTGGCGCCTGGGCAATCCCAGATGTTCAAGAACACCCATCCGCATCTGTTCAATATCGCTGGTTCGAAAGACTCCTGTGGGGATCACGCGCTTCGCGTTCTCTCCAGAGCCAAAGCTCCACGGCCGTCCGGAGCCCCGCTCGACAAAGACGACCGATCGAAAGCGGTTGAGTTCTTCCGGCGATTTCGGTACACCGTAGCGTGTGATGTATTGGGGGGTGGCGACGAGGATGATCACCGTCTGCGCGAATCTTCGCGCAACCAGAGTGGAGTCTGGAAGATCGCCCGAGTGGATAGCTAAATCGAAGCCGTCTTCGATGATCGTCGTCGGGCTCTCCGATGCCGCCATCTCAACTGCCATATCGGGGTAGGCAGCAAAAAAAGCAGGCAGCTTTGACACCATGTGGAGGCGGGCAAACGTGGGAGCAACGGTCACACGAATGAGGCCTTTTGGTGCAGTTTGGCCTCGACCGATTCGTGAAGCCGCGTTTTCAAAGTCGTCGAGAATGTGTAGAGAAGACTCGTAAAATTCGCGGCCTGCCTCAGTCAGTGCGATGGAACGAGAGGTGCGGTGAATGAGTTCGGTGCCGAGT
>DASXLU010000317.1:0-3494 GCA_036496065.1 Candidatus Acidiferrum sp. | reverse complement strand
CCTGTTGGCGCGCGATGTTGCGGAGCGGCTGAGTTGCGCGCCTGACGAAATGCGTGGCGCGGTGGAGCGTGCGCTGAGCGAGCGGGAAGCGAACTTCAAAGGATTGCGAGGCGCGCTGCAACAACTGGCCGTGTCTTGGACCGGGACGCTGATAGCGAGTACCGTGCCAGGGGCGAGTGGAGTGCGCGTGATTGCGGTGCTGTTGCGGGAAGAGCATCCGGAATTGTTGTTGCCGCTGGCGACGGAGATTGCCAAGAACGAGCGCACCGTGGCGCTGGTGATGCATGGGGACACGGGACAGCTTGCGTTCGCGCAGCACCCGGGGACTGGGAAGGACCTGCCTGATGTGCTGAAGCAGGTGCTTGCGCAGTATGCGGGGAAGGGAGGAGGGACGCGAGACTTCGTGCGTGCCAAGTTGGAAAAGGCGTCGAATGCCGAAGGGGCGCTGGACGTGGCGAAGGGGCTGGCGAGTAGGAACTGACGGAGGGAGCCTGCAGGTTAACCATAATGGCCATACCCCGCCACCCTGTTATCGTAAGTGTTGATTGCAAATGGTTTGCGGACAGGGCGTGTCTATGTGTGGGAAGTGAAGGACTTAGCCAATTTGCGTCGAGTTTCATGTTGTGCGAGCTTAGTGCACGAGTATAACAAAAGAATTAACAGCCGTCTGTGATGACGGAATGGTATTTAGTTCGAAAACGTTGACCGCGGCACGCTTATGGCGTTTTCTTCATGTCTGCACTCGGTGACCCGGCGCGCCCAACATCGGCGCAAAGAAAAAACCGGTTCACTTCGGCCGGGATGACAGCGTTTAGGTGGCGGTGCGATCAACATTGCTGCGTTGGGAGACCTCAGCGGCTAAAGCCGATTAAGGCACGGTGGTCTACGGCACGACTAAAAAGTCGTGCCCCTTTCGAAGCGATATAAGCGGATTGGTTTGGGTGGAAGTGGAATCTAAACCGGCACCCTTGAACAACACAAGAGTACGGCACCCGGCATCATCCGGGTGGTGTGGTGGTGGCGGCCCGCTTCAGAAGGCGGGCCCTACCTATGCGAAAAGCAGATCTCTCGCTTCGCTCCCCTCGTCGCTCGGGGCAAGCGAGATGACAAAATGACAATAACCGAGTTTAGAAGAAGCGGGAGCGGACGCGGTCTGGGAGGTTGGCTAGATCGACTAGGGTGAGGAAGTCGATGGTCTTGAATTCGCGATCGATGGCTGGAGGAGCGGCGATGCGAGCGGAGACTTCGAGATAGGCGCGGAAAAGGCGTGGGGGACGCACGGCGGAGGAGGGAGGGTTGCAGCAAGCGGAGGCTGGGGACGAGCCGGGGGAAGACTCGCAGCAAGCGGAGGCTGAGGACGCGCTGGGGGGAGAAGGCGAGCACTGACATCCGGGTTGAGGGACAGTTTGGAGAAAGGGGTCGACCGAATATTTTTCTTTAAGGGAATGGTAGAGAGCTAGGCCGTAGTCTTCATCCTGCGACGAAATCGAATTGCAGCCGACCAGATAGCGCGAGCCGATGCGAGTGGCGTAAATGGCGATACCTTTCCAGAGGGCGTGGAGAACCATACTGTTTCGAAAATCCTGGTGCACGCAGGCGCGACCGAGTTCGAGCAGTTGCGGGCGAATGGGCTCGTAGACGGAAAAATCAAACAGTTGATTGCAGTAGTAGCCGAGGTTCCGGCGTGCGGAACGGCCGGTTTGCAAGCGGTACGTGCCGACAAGTTTGCCGGAGGCAAGATCGCGAACCATCAGGTGGTCACAAAAAGGGTCGAAGGGATCGATGTCGAGGCCATCGCGATCGGAAGTCGATAGGCCCTCGCGAAGCTCGACATTGAAAACGAGATAACGCAGGCGCTGGCAGTCGAGCAACTCTTGCGGGGATTGGGCCAAACGGACGCTAAAGAGAGAAGTGGTTGCGAGAACAGGATCAGTGGCAATAAGTGTCACGATGGACCTCGCTAGAACGAGTGTCGCGTGCGGGAGATTTCAGGGATGTTGCAATGAGGTTTATTTTTGGCGGCGGGGGAGTAACCGATTGGAGACCATTCAAGGCTGAAACGCGCCGACGATCCTCGTTGGAAGGAACTGCGGCAACTGCTGAAGGAAATCTCCGAGAAGTTGTGTGGCTCGCTTATTGGTGCGACGCAGCAGCGAAATAGTCGAGCAATCAAACCCGTTATATCGTCGTGCGATAGAAGAATCCATTTACAGCATCGACCCTATGGAAGAATTGCGCTAAGTTGCTAGAATTCCGGACGTTGCGCGGGGCGCTCGAGACGCCACCGACCAAGAGGAAGCGTTCCGTGCGAATCTTAATTGCGGATGACCATGAAGTGGTTCGAAAAGGCGTCCGCTCCCTCTTGGAATCGCAGGACGATCAAAACATCACAGAAGCGTCGAACGGTAGGGAGGCGGTGGACATCGCCTCGGAAATGAGTCCGGATCTTGTAGTCCTGGATGTCACCATGCCGATTCTGGATGGATTGTCGGCCGCAAAACAAATCAAGAAAGCGCTCCCCAGAGTTCCGATCGTGATTCTGTCGATTCACAATGGACCGGAAATGATGCGGGCGACGCAGCGGGCCGGTGCGGATGCATTTGTGACCAAGAGCGATTTGGGCAGCGTATTGCTGAAGGCAGTGGAAGCGGTGATGCAGGGCAAGACGTATTTTTCGGAGAGCCTCGGATAGCGCTCGAGAGCAGAGTTTTCTAGCCAGATTTGAAATAACAAACCCTACAACCTAAAAAAACAACTTCCGCCCGAGCCACAGCCCAGGTGCGCCCTAAAAGGATAGCGTCCAAGGTGGTCTTCATATGACTACCATTCCTGCTATATCGGCAGCGTTAGATCTGTGGTATTTTGGGCTTGGTCAGGTTTAGCTGCCCATAAGAGCGGATGTTCGCCAGCGGCGTCAGTTTTTGATTTGAGGCGCGTGTTGACTTGAGCAGAGGTGACCCTGTGAACGAACCAGCCAGAGTTCCGAAGCCGAATAATTCAAAGTCCAAGTTCTTCATCCTTCGCAATACAAAGCAGCACGGGGTGTGCCTCGTAATCGAGGCGGCAAATGCCGAGGAAGCGAAGGCACGTGCCGTGAAGCTTGCATTGGAGTGCGGGCCAGCCTTGAAGGACACGATGCGCGTTTCCTGAGCAGAGCCGTAGCCGACGAGTTCGATTTCCGCACAGTTGTGCCAGGCCTTTACGACTTGTTGCCCTCCCCCAAAGGATAGTTCAAAGAATTGCCGTGCTCTGACGGGTGGCGTTCGAGTTGGCGCTTGCAGAGTACTCTTCGGAGTGGAATATACGCTCGTCGGAAGCTAGGCGCCGGCCGCCGCGGACGCTTTTGGCTTGGCGTTGTCCGGGAAATAGGTTTGTCCCTGGAGAAGAGCGTCAACGGCATCCAGAAGGACGGCACAAATATCTCCTTTGGAAACGAAGCCAAGCGCGCCGACGACGCGTGCTGCCTGAACGATTTGCGAACCTTCGTGAACCGA
>DASXLU010000316.1:0-7066 GCA_036496065.1 Candidatus Acidiferrum sp. | reverse complement strand
CACGCATTTTTCAAATCGCTGCTGTTCATGGGCGCGGGATCGGTTATTCACGGCTGCCATGAGGAGCAGAACATTCGCCGTATGGGTGGCTTGTGGAGACTCATGCCCGTTACCTTCGCCACCTATGCGGTCGGCATGCTTGCCCTCTGCGGCTTTCCGCTCTTGTCCGGATTTTGGAGTAAAGATGCCATCCTGCACGCAGCATCGACATGGAGTGTTTCGCGGGTGCCTTATTATCTGGGCACAATTGGCGTGCTCTTGACGGCCTTCTACATGACACGTCAGGTCTACTACGTTTTCTTCGGCGTATCGCGGCAGTCTGGGATCGCCGGACACGAACCACATTCTGGAAAGGGTTCCGTCGCAACAACATCACACGAGAGCCCCGCGGTCATGACGATCCCGTTGGTGATCCTTGCGGGGTTTTCAATATTGCTTGGACTGATCGGCACGCCGGCGTGGCCGTGGTTCACATCGTTTATCGGCGGTAAGCAAGCGAGCTTCGATCTTAGAGGCTTTGCTGAATCTGACGTCGCGCCGGTAATGCTTTCCTCGACGATCACCCTCTTTCTCGGCCTTGGCATCGGCTGGTGGTTCTACGGCCGCAAACCGATCCAAAGTGCCGATACCCCCGATGTTTTGGATCATCTTCAACCGAAACTCTTCAACCTGGCACGTAATGGATTCTTGGTCGACAAATTCTACGAAGCCACCATCATCCTTTTCAATGCGTGGTTCGCGCGCTTCTCCGACTGGCTGGAGCGATGGGTTTGGAGCGGTGCCGTAAGATTCGTGACTCATATAGTAGTAAGACTCTCAGGGTTGAACCGCGCGGTTGATACCTTCGTAGTGAACCCGGGCTTTGATCAAGGCTGCCGGAGCGTGACCCGCGGCGGCCAACTTCTGTCGCGCCTCCAAAGTGGTCGCACCCAGAACTATCTGCGCATCGTCGGGATCGCTTTCGCGGCACTCGTCTTATTCCTGATCTGGGGTAGGAACGGATGAAGGCAATTCCGCTGATCACAATATTGACTGCCGTGCCGTTGATCGGCGCATTTGGAGTCCTTGGGCTGGGCGCAAAAAGCAAAACACTCGCACGTGGCCTCGCGTTGACCTTCGCTTTCATTGCGCTCGCAATGACACTGATTTTGTGGAATCGATTCAACCCCGCGCTCGGTGAGCTTCAATTCGAGGAACTGCATGCCTGGATTCCGGCCATCGGTGTTCAGTATCACGTGGGTATCGACGGCCTAGGACTGCTAATGTTGTTGCTATCGGCAATAGTCGTACCCATGTCGATTGCGGCGTCGTGGCATATCCAAGAGGGCACGTCACTCTACTTCTCTCTCATTCTTTTTCTTCAAGCAGGCCTGTTCGGAACCTTCTCAGCACTGAATTTTTTTCATTGGTTCATCTTCTGGGAACTGAGCCTCATCCCTGCGTTCTTCTTGATTCGGCTATGGGGCGGCCCCCAACGCGCCCCTGCGGCAACTCAATTCTTTGTCTACACGATGGTCGGTAGCGTCGCGTTGCTTCTGGCATTTCTTGCCATTTTTCAATGCACCGGCAAATTCGATTTCATCGGTCTGTCGGAACTGGCGCGGAAGGGACAACTTATCCCCGCTCTCGCCGGCAAAATCGGTTGGCATCGATTAGCCCCACATCAAATTGCGCTGATCGTCTTCTGCGGAGCATTCCTCGGCTTCGCCGTAAAAGTGCCGCTGATTCCATTTCACTCGTGGTTGCCTGATGCCTACGTCGAGGCGCCTACCGGCACCACGATGCTGCTTACCGGCGCAATGTCGAAGATGGGCGTCTACGGCTTCCTGCGGATATTGCTCCCGATGTTCTATGTGGAAATGCGGTCCGTGCGCACACCGCTCCTATGGCTCGCAGTGGCCACGATCGTTCTCTCCGCTTATGCTGCACTCGCACAGACAGATTTGAAGCGCATCCTCGCATACTCTTCCATCAATCACCTCGGCTATTGCATGCTCGGAATTTTTTCTGTCGCAGGATTCGCTTCCGATAACGCCGCCTTCGCAACAGCAAAAGCAGCAGCACTCAACGGCGTGATCCTGCAAATGTTCAACCATGGTCTGACCGCCGCGACGCTGTTTTGGTTTGTGGCTTTGCTTGAGAAGCGAAGCGGCGAACTCCGAGGGCTCAATGATTTCGGCGGCCTGCGCAAAGTGGTCCCCGTATTCTGCGGACTGATGGGCATCGCCCTGTTTTCCTCGCTGGGCCTGCCTGGGCTGAACGGCTTCGTCGGCGAATTTTTGATATTCAGAGGTGCTTTCCCACTGGCCACATGGGCGACGTCACTCGCAGTCATTGGCCTGCTCGCAACGGCAATCTTCATCCTCACAATTCTTCAGCGTGTTTTCTCCGGGCCGCTCAATCCGCGATGGTTCACCATGCCAGATCTGACAACCAGCGAACGGCTCACCCTATTGCCCCCAATCGCAATCATGTTCGCACTCGGAATCTACCCGCAACTTCTGCTCGGAGTCATCAACAGTGCCACCATACGCATCGCCCAACAATTGAGGTAACAGCAAGAGATGAGAGGAGACAAAGCCGGATCGAAGAAGACAGGGTTTGCGCGCTACGCAAGTTTGCACAACATCTCTGTTTTGGCAATGTGATTATGCTCGCCTGGACCGTTTACATTTCGTTCTTCGGAGTGCTGGTACTGCTGCTGCCGAGGCTCAGCGTGCGAGCGTCGCGGCTCATCGCGATGCTAACGGCCACCGCCGCACTTGGAGTGACGATCGTAGGCTTCCTCCTGCAAGACGCCGGCACGATGGTAACGGTGACGCGTCTGCCGTGGATTCCATCCCTTGGCATCGAATATCACCTCGCAGCGGATGGCATCAGCCTGACCTTGCTGCTGTTGACCGGTATTGTGGCGGTTGCTGGCATTCTTTTCTCATGGACCATTGAACACCGCGCCAGGGAGTTCTTCGCATTTTATCTGGCACTCATCGGTGGAGTGTATGGCGTGTTCCTGAGCTTCGATCTGTTTCTCCTATTTGTGTTCTACGAAATCGCCATCATCCCGAAATATTTCCTCATCGCCATTTGGGGTTCAACCCAGCGGGAGTATGCCGCGATGAAGCTCGCGCTCTATTCCTTCGTCGGCAGCGCGATGGTACTCATCGGATTGATTGCGGCATACGTGGTCGCGGGCGGAAACACCATGAATCTCGCGGACCTCGCGCAGTTCCCCTTTCCTCTGCATTTTCAAATGTGGGCGTTTCCCTTGGTATTTATAGGCTTCGGTATCTTGGCCGGTTTATGGCCATTCCATACATGGGCCCCCACCGGTCACGTGGCGGCGCCCACTGCAGCCTCAATGCTGCTCGCCGGCGTCGTGATGAAGCTCGGCGCATACGGATGCTTGCGGGTGGCGATGACTCTGTTTCCCCGCGGAATGGATCCGTGGGGATTCCATGTGCTCGGCCTTGGCTCGTGGCGCGACGTATTTGCCCTGCTCGCGCTGATCGGCATCGTCTATGGGGCCATGGTCGCTCTCGTGCAAAAGGATTTCAAGTTCGTGGTCGGCTACTCAAGCGTCAGCCATATGGGTTTTGTCCTGTTGGGCCTGATGACGCTGAACCTGATCGGACTTAGCGGCGCGGTACTGCAGATGTTTTCCCACGGAATTCTCGCAGGCCTCTTGTTTGCAGTCGTGGGACGAATGGTTTACGACCGAACCCACACCCGCGATCTTGACTCGCTCGAGAAGATGCATCTCTATAAGTTCCTTCCATTCGCGGCCGTCACATTCGTCGTCGCTAGCATGGCATCCATAGGCCTACCGGGCTTCAGCGGATTTGTTGCGGAACTGCAAGTCCTCATTGGTGCATGGCGTGCTTTCCCGGTATACGCGGTCGCCGCCGGATTTGGGATTGTGATCGGCGTCGCTTATACATGGCGCGCAATGCAAAAGGCGTTTATTGGCAACCCAAAAATCGAGCCTAACGAACCGCATCCCCCGTTACCGCCGATTTCAATCCCTGAACGTATCGGCGCGATGATCTTGATAGCCGTAAGTTTGGCCATAGGTCTCTATCCACAATTGCTCCTGAACCGAATCATTCCCGCTCTCAGCTCGCCGCTATTCGACGGCCTGCGGAAAGGCAGCTGGCAATGAGCGTTGTGGGGTATTCGGCACTGCTTCGACTGATCGTACCGGAAGTGATCGTCGATATCGCCGCGTTGAGTGTGCTGACGGTCGATCTCCTGTTTATGCGTGAAACCGCGACGCGGGTGCGTTTCACCATTGGCGCCGCCATTTCGTGCATTGGCTGCGCAGTTGCAGTCGCCTGGATGCTGGCTGCACCGAAACACGCAGACATCTTCGACGGAATGCTCGTAATCAGCCGACAGACACAGCTGATTCAAATCGCATTACTCGTCTTAACAATCTTTGTGATTTGGCTATCGATAGAATCGACTTTCACCACGCACGTTGGCGAATATCTTGCACTGATCTTGTTCGCAACGACCGGCATGATGTTCCTGGTGGCATCGCAGAATATCCTCTTGATCTTCATTTCGCTCGAACTGTTGAGTCTGGCGCTATACATCCTTGCGGCATTCGATAAGCGCAGCAGCCAATCGGCTGAGGCTGCGTTGAAGTATTTTCTCTTCGGCGGCGCCTCGGCGGCATTCACGCTCTTTGGGCTCAGTCTTATTTACGGTTTGTCCGGGTCAACAAATCTCGCCCAAATCGCCGCCGCAACCGGGGGGCACTCCCTCGACTCACTTCTGCCCGTTGCGATCGTAATGACAGTCGTCGGATTTGGATTCAAAGTTGCCGCGGTTCCATTTCATTTTTGGGCCCCAGACGTTTACGAAGGCTCCCCAACATCCAGTGCGGCGCTGATTGCCTCAAGTGCGAAAGTGGCCGGCATCGTCGTCTTCTATCAGGTAATCGTGATCGGTTTTGCCGGAGCGAAAGGCAGCAGCGCCTGGGGGAGCTATGCGCCCGGCTGGGTCCCGGTAATCGCATTACTGGCCGCGTCTTCGATCGTGCTCGGAAACCTTGTGGCCATCATGCAAACCAGCGTCCGGCGATTGCTTGCCTATTCGGCGATTGCGCACGTAGGTTACATGCTGCTTGCACTCGTGTCCCATACCGTACAAAGCTTTCAGGCGCTGCTCTACTACGCCTTCACGTACGCGCTAACAACCATTGGCGCATTTGGCGTCGTGGCCGTTGTAGAGGCGAAAAATGGCGGCGAGAAATTGTCAGACTTTTCCGGACTTAGCCGGCGCGCACCCGTGCTGTCCTTTTGCATGCTGATTTTTCTACTTTCTCTGGCAGGAATTCCACCGTTAGCTGGGTTTTTCGGGAAATTCTATCTGTTCACGTCCACCCTGGCGGCCGAACCAAAAACGTCTGGCCTGCTCTGGCTCGTGATTCTCGCGATCGCGATGAGTGCCGTCTCCCTCTACTACTACCTGCAGGTGCTCAAGCGGATATACATCGCCGATTCCCCCAGCGACGCCGCCCCGATCCAAACCCCAATCGTCATCCAGGTAGCCATATGCCTCATCGCATTCAGCGTCGTCCTGCTCGGTTGCGCGCCGAACATCTTGCTGGAATGGCTGCAATGAGAAATCCAAATCATCAGCTCTTGTTCGAGGTATTTCGGCGCCGGCTTACGACTCGCTTTCCGTGACTTCCTGGTAGCACTTGGCAATCTTGATGACCCGCGCAAGTTCCTCAGCAGTTCGTACGTCCGCCTCGATCTCTCCGATTCTCAATCGAGCCGTACGGCCACGTCGTGCTTCCAACCACGAGCCCACCGGAGCTTTCAGGATCGGCTCAAGCGCGGCGCCCAATTTGACCTTCCACTCTCCCGATATTGGCGAGGTCTCCCCTGAGCGTGTGGCATGGGAGCCCACCTCCTGAAGCTCCAAACCGTCTCCTCGAAGAGCCAAGTCAAGCTTGCGAAGCTCCGATTGGTAGTCGTCGCTTCTCCACGGAGGATCATCCGGCGATGGAATCATACTGATCTGAAGTTCCATGGCAAACGAGGCTATCAGGGATTTTCTGTTTAGTACAGCCTCACGGTGTCTAGGTTGGACAAGTCGCAAGGACGACCGGCACCCAAGCACGAAAGGAGGTCCGGTCGATCATACAATTTTTCTTGACACAGCCCTGCGCAAAGACTGGCGAATCCCGCCTCGTTACTGAGGTGACGTGGTTGGCGGTGTGCCGGTCGACGGAGGGACAGTCGTATCTGGAGACTTCGGCGCAGGAGGAAGTGTCCCTTCCGCCGGGGTCGCTCGATTGGGCGCCTTCGAGGGCGTCTCATCTGGTGGCGGCGGTGGCGGTGTCGGTGCCTTATTCTGCAACCGCTCCTTGGGTGCGTTCTTATCCTTTGGTTGCTTCTTCTTTTTCTGCGAGGTGTCGCCGTTCAACCCCAGCGGCGCAGCCTGAGTCTGCTCAGCGGCTTTCTCTTCAGGAGTCGGCGCAGCCGGAGTAGCAGCCTTCTTCTCATTCACTTTCTTCAACTTCGCGGTCTTCTTCTCGGCACTCACCTGTTTTGCCCGAGCACTGTAGCGCGTCTTCCCCTCCACCGCCGGATGCGCCTCCAGCGGATTCGGATCCGTATTAGAACTCGACGAAACTTGACCGCTACCCTCCAACGGTGCGATTGCCGTACCCGGAGCCGCGGAAGCTGCCATCGTTCCCCCTGGCGTTACCGCCGCGGAAGCCGCTCCCTCTCCAACGTCAGTGCCTGAAGCAGTCTCCTCCGGACCTGGCGGCAAAGAATTTCGCGGAGCCTGCCCAAACCGCACCTTCTCTCGTTTCACCTTTTGCGGCTTCTGCGGTTTGGTAGCAGCCGTAGCCTGTGCCGTCGTCGAATTTGTCAAACTCTTTGCCGGGGTCGCCGCCGCCACTGCACTTGGCGCGGACGCTGGTACTACAGGAGCCGCGGACTTGGTCGCCGTCGAAAACGTCGTCCCTCGGTCAAACCGTTTCTTCTGCTGAACCGTTTTCTTCTTCGCCACGGGAGGCGTATAAGCCGTGTACACCGGCTTGGTC
>DASXLU010000315.1:0-11816 GCA_036496065.1 Candidatus Acidiferrum sp. | reverse complement strand
TTCGTCAACATTCTTTCCTTCCAAACCGTGAAAGATTACGAGGACTACATTTCGCGCCTTAAGCAAGTCCCCCGCATCATGGACCAGACCATGATCCAAATGCGCAAGGGCATGGCCGAAAATCGCATGCCTCCCAAATTTCTCCTCGAAAAAGTAGTTGACCAGGCCAACGGCATCGCGACGCTGGATGCCGACAAGACTCCTTTCGCTCAACCCTTCTCGAAATTCCCGAAGGAAATTTCCGACGCCGACCAGAAGCGTCTCCGCGATGGCGGCATCGCCGCAATTCATGATTCCGTTTTGCCGGCCTACGCCAGTTTCACCAAATTTGTCCGCGATGAGTACGCTCCCAAGGGACGCACCGAAGTCGGCGTTTGGTCACTTCCCGACGGCGAGGCCTACTACGCCTATCGCGTCAAAGAAAGCACCACCACGAATTTTACGCCCGAAGAAATCCATCAGCTCGGCCTCGCCCAGGTCAAGGAAATCGAAGAACGCATGCTCGCCGTTGCCAAGCAGCTGGGCTTCAAAGACGTAAAGGCTCTCGACGCTTCCATCCAAAACGATCCCAAACTTCATGGCCAGTCGCGCGAGCAGATCCTCGATCTCTATCGCAAATATATTGACCAAATGTACGTCAAGCTGCCCGACCTCTTTAGCAACCTTCCCAAATCCAAAGTACAAGTAATGCCCGTCGAGGAATTCCGCGAGAAAGAAGCTTCCGCGGCTTCTTACGTCGACGGCACTCCTGATGGCTCGCGCCCCGGCCACGTAATGGTCAATACCGGCGACTTCAAGAATCGTCTGCTCCTCGACGTCGAAACCACGGCCTACCACGAAGGCGTTCCCGGCCATCACTTGCAAATTTCCATGGCCCAGGAAATGCCCGATCTTCCTCCTTTCCGTCAACACGAGTATTACACCGCGTACACCGAGGGCTGGGCTCTCTATTCCGAACGCCTCGGCAAAGAAGTCGGCTTTTTCCAGGATCCCTATAGTTATTACGGCCATCTGCAAGACGACATGCTTCGCGCCATACGCCTGGTCGTTGACACCGGCTTACATTACAAGCATTGGACTCGCCAGCAAGTCGTCGACTATTTCCATCAGCACTCCGCTCAAGATGAGCCCAATGTGCAATCCGAAACCGATCGCTACATAGCTTGGCCCGGCCAGGCCCTTGGCTACAAAATCGGTCAACTGCAAATCCTGAAGCTTCGCCAGTACGCCAGAGAGCAACTCGGCGACAAATTCAGCATTCGCGATTTCCACGATCAGGTCATCGACGCTGGCGCTCTTCCCATGGACGTTCTCGAAACTCGCATCCACTCCTGGGTCGAAAAATCGAAAGCTAGCGCCAGCACCGTGACGCCGGCAAAATAATTCGCTGCATTTGCGTTACAAAAATTGTCCACGCGAAATTATTTTTTAACGCAAGAAGCTTCACAAGGTCTAGCATTTTCGTACTAGTTCATTCGTCACATTACTCGCCACGACTGGCAATTTCTCACCGTTCCGTGACGGGAAAAAGATTCCGCTAATCCATCATCGCTGCGATAATTCAGCGCAAAATCTTTCCATCTCATCTTTTTTCTTCGGCGATTGCCAGCCGCCTTAACGACTTACCGCCTTCATTTCCCCTCGAATTGGCCGCCAAAATGCTCCCTCTCTACCAAACTTGTCGCGTTCGGCCTCCGCAGGGCTGCGAAACAGTACTACTCGTTTCGTTTTCGCTCGTTTCTTGACAAGCATCCATTTTGGATTTCTGCCAGGAGGCTGGAATGATTGAGCATTTCAAGAAAGGCGCACTTGTTGCGAGTGTTCTTCGCGCTCTCACACTTGGCGCACTCATCGTCGTCACGTGCGCTGCAGGCGCTCTGGCCGACGAGGTTTACACCTACCAGGGCCTGCCCTTTGACACATTTTCAGGCGAGACGTGTCCGTCCGTTTGCGCTCTCTCCGGTTCGTTCACACTCTCCAGCCCCATCGGAGATAACACTGTTGTTCTCGGCATCACTCCCGATTCCTTCAGTTTTACCGACGGCCACACCATCCTCAACAACACCAATTCCATTTTTGAGGACCTCGGTTTCCAAACCGACGCCACCGGAAATATCGTCGGTTGGCTTTTCGCCACTGTTGGAAGCGACGTGACGTTCGAGTCTTCGAACTTGGGTGATCCGAGCGGTGACTTCAGCTTCGACTCGAATGGTAATTCCGCGAACAACTCAGCGGCCGGCACGTGGACGACTTCGTCCTCTGTCGTAAACACTCCTGAGCCTTCCAGCCTGTTCCTGCTCGGTGCAGGTCTGGCCGGTTTGCTCGGCTTACGCAAGCGTTCGCGTACGCTCGCTACGTCTCTCGCCACCTAAATCATCGCGAAACTCGCGAGGACTCCTTTCTCTCCTCGCGATGGCGGAGGCGCGGCCTGCTCGATAAGGCCCGTCTCCGCTTTCCGTTGTGCCTAAACTAAACTGTCGCTCTTCAATCCGCCGGACCGGCAAAGAGAATCAGATTTCCGTCGGGATCCACAACAATGAACGTTCTGGCACCCCAAGGCTCTTTCTTCAGCGTTTGATGAAAGCGTACTCCTGCGGCTTGGTAACTCGAAAATAGCTGCTCGATCTCGTCTTTAGCAGCGACGGTGAGCGAGGCCGAAAGCAGATGTTCGCGCTCCCGGATATCTCCGGCGAACACCGGTTCGCCGACCATCCTCAGATTAAGCCGCGCGTGATCGCGCATGACTTGTGCATAGAATGGCGGATCGCCATAGACGCAGGCGACCGTGAAGCCGAGCTTATCGGCATAGAAATCGCACGATGCTTTGATGTCGGCAACGAACAATTGTGCTTCGGTTGAATTGAGAATAGGGCGTAGTACCGTCTGCTCAGTTTCATGGCTCATGGCATGTGCTCCTGATTTCAGCGCCTGTTTTTTATATGCCTTTTGCTCAGTCATGGTGGAAATAGAAGAGGTTCCCGTCCAGATCCTTTACGGTGAACTGCCTTAATCCCCACGGTTTTCGTTCCAGCGGCTCCACAATGTTCGCACCAGACGACATCAGTTCCTGATACGACCCATCGATATCTTCAGCGAACACCCAGTGAACCACAGCTTCGAACGGCGGCTTCCTCTTCCGAAGGAATATCGCCACGTTATCGCGCGACACAGCCCCAATCTCCTTGCCTGAGTAGAGCCATCCGATCTCAAAGCCCAGTACATCTCTGTAATGCTGTTGTGCGCGTTCGACATCAACGACCGGCAACTCCGGCACTGGCTGGCCAATCGGCTTCATTTTCTCTTTTACGCCCATAGAAGCTCTCCCTTGCACCTCTTTATGCAACAAGCCACCTGGGCGTCAAATTAGGACACACTACCTGACGAACACACCTCGATTGTTTTGGGGTGCCGTCCACAATACGGTATAATTCTGAGTTTGCTTTCACTCTCAGGAGATACCAAGGAATGCCCGGCGCTTTTGACAACCAAAAAACCGGCGTCCGAATCCTTTTCGGCGTCATTATCGGCATGCTGGCTCTCAGCATGCTCCTTTACCTCGTGCCTCAAGGCACCTCTACCGGAGAAGTCGCCACCGATACGGTAGCGAAAATTGGCGACCAGACGGTCACCCTCGGCGACATCAATCAGCAGCTCAACGAAATTCGCCAGCGCAATCCGATTCCGCAGGCCCTCGAGGGTCTCTACGCCAACCAGATCCTCAAGCAACTCGTTTTCGTCAAGGAAGTCGAATACGAGGCCAAGCGCCTCGGCATCACCGTCAGCGACCGCGAACGCGCCGACCGCATCAAGCAATACCTGCCCACCGCTTTCAATGGCGACAGCTTCGTAGGCATGGATGCCTACACCCAGGAAGTTCGCCAGCGTTTCCAGATGACCGTTCCGGCTTTCGAAGAAATCGTTCGCAGCGGCCTCGTCGAAGAGAAATTCCGCAAGCTGCTTACTGACGGTATCAGCGTTACACCGGTCGAGATTCAAGATGAATTTCGCGTCCAGAACGAAAAGGTCAAGCTAGATTACGCCTTGATCAAGCCGGAAGATCTGGCTGCCAAGATCGTTCCCACCGAAGACGAGATCAAGGCCTACTTCGATGCCAATAAGTCCAAGTTTCAGATCCCCGAAAAGCGCGTTGCCCGCTATGCACTGGTCGACCTGAATCAGCTTCGCCAAACTTCTGAGATCTCCGACGACGACCTCAAGGCCGTCTACCAAAAGAATATCCAGGACTATCAGGTGGCCAATCGCGTCCACCCCGAGCATATTCTGCTCATGACTGTCGGCAAGACCGATGCCGAAGTCGCAGAAATCAAGAAGAAAGCTGAAGACATCCTCGCCCAAACCAAGAAGAAGGGCGCCAATTTCGAAGAAATCGCCAAAAAGTATTCCGAAGACCCGGGCTCCAAGACCAAGGGCGGCGACCTGGGCTGGATCGTTCAAGGCCAGACTGTTCCCGAGTTCGAGAAGGCTGCATTCAGCCTTAACAAAGGCGAAACATCCGACCTGATCCGCACGCAATACGGCTTCCACATCATCAAGGTTCTCGATAAAGAGACCGCCCATACGAAAACCTTTGATGAAGTCAAAGACTCTATCCGCACTCCCTTGCTCTTGCAGAAGGCCGATCAGCAGGCTGCGGAAATAGCCGACAAGCTTTCCTCTGATATTCGACAGTCCAACAAGGTCACCCTCGACGAACTGGCCCAGAAATATCATCTGTCAACTGGCGATACTCGCCCCGTTGCCGTCACCGAGCCGTTATTGGAACTCGGCAATTCCCAGGAAGCCAAAGATCAGATGTTCCGCCTCCGCCAGGGCGAACTCAGCGTGCCCATCCACACCGATCGCGGCTATGTCGTGTTGGCTCTTAAAGAAATTCTTCCCACCCACCAAGCCACTCTTCAGGAAGTGCGCGACAAGATCGTCGACGCCTTGAAACAAGAAAAGTCCAACCAACTGGCTAAAGCCAAGGCAGACGACCTTGCCAAGCGCGCTAAAGCCGGTGAAAAGTTCGCGGCGGCTGCCAAGGCACTTGGACTCGATGCGAAAACCTCCGATCCATTCGCACGCAGTGGTTCCATTCCCAGCGTTGGCAGCGGTAAACAGCTCTCGTCTGCCTTCGCACTGAAGCCTGGAGACGTAGGTGCGCCCGTTTCCATCGGTCCCAACTGGGTTGTCTACCAGGTTGACGACAAAACGGAACCAAATCCCGACGATTTCGAAAAACAAAAGAAAACCCTGACCGATAATCTGCTTCAGCAGAAGCGCACGCTCGCTTTTGACGCCTTCCGCAGCGCTCTCGAAGACCGTTTGAAGCAAGAAGGTAAGTTGAAACTCTTCCCCGACAAGCTCCGTGGATTCGGCAGCTTGAGCTAGCTAACTATAACAATAAACAGCACTTAAAATTTAACCCGGCCCCTATTGCCCTCGGCAGCCCCAGCGGCTAGCCTATCCTTGTGCGGTTTGGAGGGGCTTAGTGAGTCCTCCGAGCGTGCCTTCGGGTTGGGGGAAGCCGTTCACCGCGCGTCGTTGGTACCCAAAAAAATCTAAATTTAAAGTAAGGGCATCCACATGGGAAAGATCGTCTCAGGTCGTTCTTCTTCTATTCGAAACGACTATCGTTGCAGCATCGAAAAAAATCAGGGCGGCAAATATTGTGTTCGAATCCGCGTCCAGTATCCTCGCCACGCTTGGAATCTAGCCGTCTACTTTCTGGCCTCGTCCTTTGACCGGGCCATGAAGAAGCTCGAGACCTCTCTACATTTCCTGCAACGCAATGAAGAGAAGCTCTGGTTCTGGGGCGTCGATCGCGCGGAAGACCTCGGATTCTCCGCGGAATTCCTGAAAGACGCTGGCCTCCTCCTCGATCGTCGCGGTGAATTCCCCCGCAAGGCCGCCAATCTTCTTCTGGAACCCGAACGCGACGTCCCTGCGTTTGCCTTGGGCCCCGTCCGTCGTGGCCTCGCGGAATCCGTCGAGTTCACCCGCGCCGCCGCCGTTGGCGACTGATTCGACAGGGTTTTCCATCATCATCCCGCGTAGGTAGGCGATTCTTCGCAAACGTCTCAGGCGATTTCTCGTTTGAGCCACCAAACATTCATTCTTCGACTCTCGGTTGGCCACGCAGGTAGGCGTTGGTGGGGTCTTTCTTCGAATCAAGCTGGACGGCTTGTTGCAGGTCGGGAATGGCGTCGGCAAACTTGCCGCGATGTACGCAAGATCCCCAAATCTCGCCTCCTGTGGCACAGCCATTCCTGACTGTGCTCTTGGGTTTCTCCCCTCCGCATGATGTCGGCCAACATCCACCAATCCTCCGTGCCCTCCGTGTTCCTGACTCTGCGCCCTCTGCGTTAAAGCTTTTGCCTTTGACTCTAACTCTCAACCTTCCCCCAGCCCGTGGCACACACACTCCTGTCTGTGCTCTTCCAACTAGCGTAGAATCATTCCCCTAGTCCCGCGTACGCTTGCCCGAACGCCCCACCCGCACCACGGCAAGCCGTTACGCATCTCTGTTTTTGCGGCATGCTTTCGGCTCACAACAGGCTCCTCGTCGATACGGTACGCAAAGGAACTTCGCATGGATTCATCTGCTAACAACTGGCCGGCGTGGCTAATCTCACTCGTCGCAATGGTGCTGCCCGTCGCCATCGCTCTCGTTGCCGACTGGTTTATTTTTTCCATCCTACGGCGAATCACCGAGCGCCACGACAGCGTCTTCGCCCATTCCCTCGTGCGCCACGGTCGCCTTCCTTCTTTCTTCATCCTGCCGCTGATCGCGCTCCTCGCCGCGCTTCCTCTCGCCCGGCTACCCGTAAATCTTCAGACCTTCGTCGAACGTATCGTCGGTTTGGCCCTGATTGCGGCCATCGGCTGGCTCGTCGTCGTCGCTAGCTCCATCCTCTTTGACATCATTTCTTCGCGTTATCGCCTCGACGTTGCCGACAATCTGGTCGCGCGCCGCACGCAAACGCAGATCCAGATGCTGCACCGCATCGTTGTCGTTATCGTTTCTGTCGTCACGCTCTCCATCATGCTCATGACGTTTCCCGCCATCAAGCACATCGGCATCAGCCTGCTCGCCTCAGCCGGACTCGCTGGCTTGGTAATTGGCACCGCGATGAAGAGTACCATCTCCAATCTGATCGCCGGCGTCCAGATCGCCTTCACGCAACCGATCCGTTTGGAAGACGCTGTGGTGGTGGAAGGGGAATGGGGCTGGGTCGAAGAAATCGGCACCACCTACGTCGTCGTGCGCATTTGGGATTTACGCCGCCTCGTTTTGCCGCTCTCCTATTTCCTCGAGCATCCTTTTCAGAATTGGACCCGCAACAGCGCCGACTTGCTCGGTTCCATCTTCATTCAGGTCGACTACACCGTTCCCGTCGAAGAACTGCGCAAGGAACTCCGACGCATCGTCGGCACCACCGATAAATGGCGCGGACAAGTCTGCGTCCTGCAAGTCACCGACGCCACCGCCAACGGCATCCAGATCCGCGCGCTGGTCGATGCTCGCGACTCCGGCACAACTTGGGACCTTCGCTGCTACGTCCGCGAAAAACTAATCCAGTTTCTCCAGGAAAAATACCCGCAGTGCCTTCCCGTCGTTCGCACCGAATTCCGCACCATCGACCGCACCAACGACCAGCCCAAAGCCGAGAAGCCCAGGGCCAACTACGCCCACCAAGACGGCTAGCCCTCGTAGGGGCCGCCTTCTGAGGCGGGCCGCCATCACAAGTACTCGGCAATCTACCCGTGGCACAGACATTCCTGTCTATACTCTTGGGTTATCCCCTCCGCAGGATGCCTGCCAACCTCCACCAGTCCTCCAACCTCCGTGCCCTCTGTGTTCCTAACTCTGCGGCCTCTGCGTTAAAGCTTTTGCTTTTGACTCTCAACTCTCAACTTCCATAACCTGTGGCACAGACATTCTGTCTGTGCTGTTGGGTGTGGCAACCCCACCCTTCCTGGCTTGACATCCCCCTGTTTCTCCTACATCATGCGCGCATTCATCGCGGAGACCCGCGAAGCGTTCAAACTCGTCCCTGCATTCCGCCCTGCCCATCAGCAAGTGACTGAACTGCTCCGGGCGAAAGGATCCCTAGAAAAATGACTCGTCGTTCTCGCAACTATCTGTCCGCCGCGTTACTCGCTGCTCTCCTTCTCCTTTTCGGCACTCCCCATCTGCGCGCCGCCGCACCTCCATCTGCTCCTCAGGCTGCGCAGTCCCCTAGCACCCAGCAGCCCACCGATCAGAGCGACACCACCCCGAAGCCCAAGAAGAAGAAAAAATCCACCGCAACTGCCGACGACAGCACCGCGGCTTCGGATTCTTCTACGACCGCCAAGAAATCTTCCAAGACCAAAAAGAGCGCCGACTCCACGGCTCAAGCCGCACCGGCCGATTCGTCCGCCGCTTCCACTACGACCACCAAGAAGTCGCGCTCCAAGAAGTCCGACAATGCCGCAGCCGATCAGGGCACCGCTGCCGCAGGCGCCACCGATTCCACGACGACCACCAAGAAATCGCATAAATCCAAGACCGCCGCTTCCGCCGATTCGACTCCCGCCGCAGGCGCAGCTCCAGCCACAGGTTCGGCTCCGGCCGCCGCGTCCGGCAGCGCCCCCGCTCCCACGGCAGACACTTCCACTGCGACCACGAAGAAGTCGCGTTCCAAGAAATCTTCCGCCACAACTACCAGCACCACCTCCGGCGCTGCTCCTGCTTCGAACCCGGCTCCTGCTGCCACTACTTCTTCGACTCCAGCGCCAGCCCCCGCTCCCGCCGCGAAGACCACAACTCCCGCCGCCGCGCCTGCTCCCGCTCCATCCGCGCCTGCCACCAAGACGGCCACCACGCAACAAGCTCCTCCGGCCAACAGCAACGGCATGGTTTGGGTCAATACCGACTCCGGCATCTACCACAAGCCTGGCACTCGATACTATGGCAAGACCAAGCAGGGCAAATATATGACCGAGGCTGACGCGCAAAAGGCCGGCTATCGCGCCGCCGAAAAGGAATAATTTTCCAAGTTTCCGCCCAGATGCAATTCGCTTATCCATCTTTCAAGGAGAATCGTAAATGAAGAGAAATCTGAGCAGGGTTTTGTTGGTCGCGTTTGTTTTGCTATTCACCGTTGGTATGGCCGTCTCGCACGCTACGCCGCAAGACGCTTCCAAGTCTTCCACGGCAAAAGCCGCGGCGTCCACCGACCTACTCGACATCAACTCCGCAACCAAGGATCAGCTCGACGCGCTGCCGGGTATCGGCTCGGCCTATTCCCAGAAAATCATCGACGGCCGTCCCTACGCCAAGAAGACCGACCTCGTTAAGAAGAAGGTCATTCCCCAAGCCACCTACAATAAGATTAAGGACATGATCATCGCCAAACAGAAGTAAGCGCGCAGTCGGATCCAAAAAAAATCGACCAGGGAGCGATTGCTTCCGCCCAATCGCTCCCATTTTTTTATCTCAAGGAGAATCTATGGGACTACTCGATGAAGTCATTTCCATGGCCAGCGCCAGCGGTAACGTGCAAGGCGTTCAGCCCGCGCAGCACGCCTCAGCGCTCTCTGCCATCATGGACTACGTCAACAGTCCGCAAGTCGGCGGCATTGCCGGTCTGCAGAAAATGTTTCAGCAGGGCGGACTGGGCAGCATCTTCAGTTCGTGGATAAGCAGCGGGCAGAATCTTCCCGTCTCTGCCTCTGAACTGCAGAATGTATTGCACAGTGGCGCGTTGCAGGCCGCCGCGCAGAAAGCCGGCATCGATCCATCACAACTCACCGGCGCGATGAGCAGCCTTCTGCCTCACCTCATCGACAAGCTCACGCCCAACGGCCAGGTTCCCGACGCCGGCTCACTGCAAAATATGTTGAAAGGTTTTACTTCCGGCCAGCCCGCTTAGCTCTTACGGGGCAGGAACGATTTTCCGCCAACTCCTGCTCCACTCTTTTCTCCGCAACAAGCACCACCAACTCCGAATCCGATCAATCCTCGTTTTCTCTGTGTCCTCTGTGCTCTCTGTGGTGAATCCTCTTCCTCTACTTCTCCCGCACAATCACTTCTCCCCGTCCCACCATCTGATCGTTCAACCATAGCCGGTATTTATAACTCCCCGCCTTCGTCCCGCTCACCGCCGGCCCGCTCAACAACCGCATCCCCACTGGCGCCTGAAAAATATTCGACGAAAACGGACACCGGTTCGTATCAAACTCCACCCGCAAGGTTCCCGCGTCCGAAATCCAGCTCACTTGATCTCCCGGATCCAGCACCACCGCTTGTGGGATCAATCCCACCAATACAGGACGTTCCGCCATTTCCTCTGCCGCTCCTTCGCTTCTTTCCAAGCGACGATAACACACCCGCCCACCGCCGCCTAACTCACGTGGCACAGTCAATCCTGACTGTGCTCTTCCTCCGTCAGCTTCATCACCTCTCCGCCCTGCAAAGCGCTACCCCTCCGCCAAAAAATTCCACCCAACGCCTCCCACCACTCGCGTTACTCTACTTCCCATTGGAGAACAACATGACTTGGTTCATCTGGGCGCTACTATCCGCTTTCTTCGCCGGACTCACCGCCATCCTCGCCAAAGTCGGCGTAGAAAACGTGAACTCCAATCTCGCCACCGCCATTCGCACCGTCGTCATCCTGGTCTTCGCATGGTCGGTCGCGCTCTTCACCAAGACGCAGCCACTCTCCACCATCGGCCGCCGCACCTGGATCTTCCTCGTCCTCTCCGGTTTCGCCACCGGCCTCTCGTGGCTCTGCTATTTCCGGGCCTTGCAGCTCGGTGAAGCCTCCCAAGTCGCGCCCGTAGACAAGCTCAGCGTCGTAATCGCCATCGCCCTGGCCGCCATCTTCCTCCACGAACACATGACCTGGCACCACTACCTCGGCGGCACCCTAATCTTTACCGGCGCCGTAGTCCTAGCCTACGCCTAAGAGCGCCGAGTGCCGCGGGTGCCGCACCCTTTGCTTCGTAAGGGTGCGGGTTTAAATTCCAACTCATCCAGATCTACCCGCGCAAGTCGACCACTGTCGACCGGTCGGCTGGCCCACCCTTGGTTCGTAAGGGTTGGTCTTCGGTCTCTCTCACCTCAGATCTAACTACCACTGTCGTGTTAACAACTCCTACGACGTTCCGCTCCGCTGCTCAACCCGCGCGCCACAAACCAAAGCGCCGTAGGTGCGACACCTTTTCTGACGATCCATCGACTTGCCTTATACTCTGCGCATGCGGCAATACATTCTCATCCTTGCCCGCTTGCTAATTCTCGTGCTGTCGGCCACAAGCAGCGCCTTCGCCCAGGCGAATCCTCCCGATTGGACCGAGCCGTTCCCGCCGTTTCGCATCGCCGGCAACCTTTATTATGTCGGCAGCAAGGGTCTGGCGAACTATCTCATCACCACGCCGCAAGGAAACATCCTGATCAACAGCGACCTCGAAGCCAATGTGCCGATGATTCAGGCGAGCATCGTGAAACTCGGCTTCAAGTTCAAAGACACAAAAATTCTTCTCATCAGTCACGCGCACTGGGATCACGACGCCGGCGGCGCCATGATCAAAGAAATGACCGGCGCGAAATATATGGTGATGGATGCGGACGTTCCCGTAGTCGAATTCGGAGGCAAAGCCGATTTCCAGTACGGCGCCAATCCTGCCAATCTTTATCGCCCTGCGAAGGTCGACCGCGTCTTGCACGATGGCGACGAAGTGAAACTCGGTGGCACAGTTCTCGTCGCGCACCTCACTCCCGGACACACCAAAGGCTGCACCACTTGGACCATGCAAGTCACCGA
>DASXLU010000314.1:0-5081 GCA_036496065.1 Candidatus Acidiferrum sp. | reverse complement strand
AGAACAAGGAAGAACAGCGCGGTGCGATAGAAACGCTCCGCGGGCAGCAGCATGACAGGAGTTTGAATTGCAGACGCCATAGCGCAGACCAGTAGAGTAACAGTTTGAGCCAAATCATGGCGGCGGCCGGAGGGTCAGGTGCAGGCGAAAGAGCAACCCCGCCGCTAACGGAGTTCCGCTGCGGCACGAGCAATTTTGCGGGTCAGATTCGAGACGGGCACGGAGGAAAGGTCCGATAGGCTGAGGATCTTTGACGAGGAATCGTGAGGCAATTTCTTGACATGCACGGCAAAGGGCTGGATGGAAATATTGCGGTAAGTGACCGCGTGACGCGCAGCTTTCAACGTTGCAAAGTGTAGTGACGCAGAGCGCAAGCGTGGCAGCAGATTCTGAAGGTGTTCTCGCAATTCCTGGATCGGATCGCTGGCTACCCGGATGGTCGGGAAGTGCCACATGCGAGAAAGCAACCCCGCAACCTCGTCGTGTGACTTCTGCAAAAGACGCGCCGTAGGCGGAGGGAGCAGAAATGTGCGGCTCTCCGGGTCCAGAAAAACTGCGGCCGCTAGCGTGATGTCTACGGTGTCGCGCAGTTTGCGTTTCGCAGGAATTGAATCGACGAGCCCAAGTTTGCGCGCTTCACAGAACTCGTTGACCGGACAGAGCAGGCATTGCGGCGAGCGCGGGGTGCACAGCGTAGCGCCCAGCTCCATCATGGCTTGATTCCAGTCACCTGGCGCCTGCACGTCGAGAAGTTGGTCGGCCGTCGATTGCAACTTCTTCCAGTTTGCGCCTGCGCGTAAGTCACCTTTCATTGCGGTAAGCCTGGCGACGACGCGGGCGACATTGCCATCGAGGACGGCAAGCTTCTGCCCATACGCGATACTGAGAACCGCGGCCGCCGTGTAGCTCCCGATACCTGCGAGGTCCAGAGCCTCGTGCGGATCAGACGGAAATTTCCCGCTGTGTTTCGCGACGATTTGTCGCGCCGCAGCTTGCAGATTACGCGCTCGCGTGTAGTAACCGAGCCCGGCCCAAAGGCGGAGGACTTCTTCAGACGGGGCCTCCGCGAGATCTTTCACCGTCGGGAAATGCTCCAGAAAGCGTTCGTAGTACGGAATAGCCGCGGCCACACGCGTCTGCTGCAGCATAATTTCGGATAGCCATATGCGGTAAGGATCGGAAGTACGGCGCCACGGAAGATCGCGTCGAAACTGACGAAACCAACTCAACAGGTTTTTGCGCAGCCGCGAGACTTCACGGGAATTCATCATGTGCGCCAAATAGTGTCGCACAAACGCCTGATCGTTTACGCAGTTGTAGGGGCCGCCTTCTGCTCGCCCTGACGAAGGAAGGGAGGCGGGCCGCCAAGTAAACCCAGGCTAGCGTCGTCTCGTCTTGTGTCCCGGACAACTCTCGTGCACGTCGGTTGAAAAGCAATCGAACTTACTGGTCCGAGCCCACAAGCTGCACGGCATCAATTTCGTTCCAACCTGGCACCACGTTTGTCGCCAACGTAATCTTGACTCGCTCGGTCTTGAACGTAGTCTTGGGGAATTTCACCATAAGGTAGTTGAGGTCTTTTGTCGGGTCATTTCCAGCCCAAACGGAATGTGCTGTTCCCTGATCGTCGAAAACTTCAACTTTGATCACTGCGCCAGACCCATACGATTCGCGTACGCGAACTTCTTCGGCGAAGACCGGCCGCGGAAACTTCAACTCCAGCCACTCGATTCCGGCATCGGGAGTCTTGGAGGTCCATGCATGACCATCGTCCGCGTATTTGTCGACATCCGGCGCGCCGGTGGCATGATTCGCGGACCAGGAGTCGTTGCCTTTGGCGTCGTTGTAGGTCGAGGACGCCTTAGCTTCAATCGCCCACTGCCCCTTGGCATCGTTTTTGATTTCGTCTTGCTTCAAGGCCCAGGCGGCTCCGGCTAATTTCGCAGTAGTATCAGCGCCGTTCGCGTCTGCACTTGCTGGCGCCGCGCTAGCTGGCGGAGCGGTAGCCGCGGGCACACTTGCGGGTGCGGGCGCAGCAGAAGTTGCGGCTTCCTGTTTGTCCTTTTTGCACCCGGCGATAGCGAGCGAGCAGGCCAACGCGCCATACACGAATTTCAAACCGATTTGCATTTATAGCTCCTGGAGCGACTGGCGAAATCTTATCCCATAATCGGGAATCAAACATAGCCAGTAAAGTTCTTAGCATGAGCTAAAACGAGTACCGCTGACCACGCAATCGAAGTTAAGAGGAAAGGTCCTGGGCAAACACGACATACGAGGAGTTCCAGATTTCCGGCGGGATCGAGCCGTGTGGCTGCGAGGTGATGATGATTTTGAACGATTGCGGCTCGGCGGCAAGTTCAGTGAGCAATTTTTGCCGCGAATCAGGTAGAAGCGGCTGCACCGTAGCGAGATGCCGCAAGATCGGAAAGATGTTATCGACGGCGGGAGCGGTAGGAGCGGAACAATTGACGCTGCGAAATTGCAGCAGAGCGTTGCGCTCGTAGAATGTCCATGCCAGCGCCGCGCACAGCGTGACCGCTCGTTCGAAATTCTCCAGCGTTGCCGGATCGGCCGATGGATTGGCGGCCATGCTGTGGGGATCAAACACGAGCAAGACCCGGCTGTCCTCTTCACGGGCGAATTCTCGCACCATCAGGGCGCCGGTGCGCGCCGAAGCTTTCCAATGCACATGGCGGGCGCTATCCGTGGGCATGTAGTCGCGCAACGCGTATAAATCCTGCCCACGCCCTTTGGAATGACTCTCCAGCGCCCCTTCTATGCTGGGAAACACCTCGAGGAATTCGGGCGTCGCAGCGACCGGGGGGTAGACCACAGCTTCGGTCGCGAGATCAAGGCGCCGAGCCTTTTGCAAAAAGCCAAAAGGAAAGCGCGTGACGATGCGGAACGCTTCCTGACGATACAATCCGCGTCTGGAAAATAGCAGAGGGACACGCTGCCTGACGGATTCCTGTCGAGGGATATAGGGGAAAAAAACCGGAGTCTCAAGCAAGGCAGCCGCGGGGCGTTCGAACGTTTTGGATCGCGCAGGTTTTTTCTGGACACCTTCGACCCGTAGCGAAAACGATGGCAGAGTCAGCTTCTGATTTTGTAGTTCCACGACCGCAGTGACAGCTTGGCCCGCAAAAATATGTTCTGGCAGGTCGAGACGAAGATCCACGCCGGCAAGAGTGATTGAAGATAGGATTCCAGACATCAGTATCGTGGCAACCAGCGTGGCAAGGACCAGAAACAGCAAGTTGTTACCGGTGTTTACGGCGGCCAGCGCAACAAGAACGATGCCGACGATGTAGATCCAGCCTTCGCGCGAAACTTTGTATTCCATGCGATAGCCGAGCCAGCGTAGCGGTGTCCGCTTTGCCAAAACTGGCACCAGCGTGATTCCCACCCATGCTGCGACCAGCAACGCAGTGAGTGCGGATGCGCTGGCCAGCAGAATACTTCCGAGTTGCGCCGCAGCTCCGGAATAGAGCGCCAGGATCAGAGCGATCGTCAGCGCGGCCATCGCCAGGAAAAAAGCACGAACGCTGGGCCGATCAGCTTTGGCAATGAGTGAGGAGAAATTGAGATTGAGCCAGCGCATGGAAGCTAGATATCAGACATCTGATACCGGATATCCGACGGCACAGACCGTACGAAGCATCCGGCGATTTGACCTGCACAACGGTGCGCATGTGGCAGACAGCTCATAAAAATCACAGAGGTACGCGGACAGATTCCACGATTTCTCTCAGCACGTTTTCAGTGGTTTCCGATTTCTTTTGCAGCGAAGCGTGCCGCGCGCTGGCCACAACGCGATGAGAAAAGACCGCGATGGCGAGTTGCTTGAAATCGTCGGGCAGGCAGAAGTCACGATTCTCCAAAAAGGCGCGAGCCTGTGCTGCGCGTTGCAGCATTAGCGTGCCGCGAGGGCTTACGCCCAGCGCCAACTGATCCGACTTACGCGTGCGGTTCACAATTTCCAGGGCGTAATCGTGCAGACTGGAATCGACCTTCACACGAGTTACGGACTCTTGCATGGAAAGCACGTCTTCGACGCTGGCGATAGGTTCGAGCGAGGTCACCGGGTCGTCCGTGGTTCGACTGCGAAGAATTTCGCGTTCCGTTTCGTGCGACGGATAACCCATCTTGATGCGCATCAGAAAACGGTCAAGTTGCGATTCGGGCAGGGGATAAGTGCCGTGATGCTCCACAGGATTTTGCGTAGCGATCACCAGGAATGGCATAGGAAGCGGCAGGGTACGCCCATCCACCGTGACCTGCGCTTCGTTCATCGCCTCGAGCAGCGCGGACTGCGTGCGCGGCGTGGTGCGATTGATCTCGTCCGCAAGGACGACATTGGCGAAGATAGGGCCATGCCGGAATTCGAATTCGCGCGATTCCGGATTGTAGACGCTCACTCCAAGGACATCCGTTGGCAACAAGTCCGAAGTGAATTGGATGCGTTGAAACGTGCAGTGAAATGACTTCGCGAGAGCTTGCGCGAGAGTGGTTTTGCCTACTCCAGGCACATCTTCGATCAGCAAATGGCCCCTCGCCAGCAACGTTATCAGCGCGAGTTGGATCACTTCTTCCTTGCCGTAAATCACCCGGGCAATGGAGCGTTGCAGCTGCGAGACCACCTGAGAAGTTGCGATTGGCATTGGTTGAAAACCCGAACTCTTCCTGTTACAAATAGATGAAGGAAGATGCGCTAGCGTTCCACGCGCAAAATCCTTAGTTCCCGTAAGATTACGGGCTACCCGTTCCTGAGACGGGCGATTAGCTCAGCGGTTAGAGCGCTCGCCTCACACGCGAGAGGTCAAAGGTTCAAATCCTTTATCGCCCACCACTCCTAGAATTCTCCCATCTTAGCCGGAGTCTTGGCGCGAATCGCTAAATTTGTGTGTTGAAGTTGCTATTTGCACCGACGAGCAGGGTTCGCCGGCGTATAGTGGCAGGCCATGCTTGGCTTTGCCGCTGTCGCCCTCGTTACCAAGGATCGCCGACATGAAATCAATGATGATGATTCTGATTGCTGGACCCTATCGCTCTGGAACCAATGATGATCCCGCGCTAAT
>DASXLU010000313.1:0-3963 GCA_036496065.1 Candidatus Acidiferrum sp. | reverse complement strand
GGGACCTCCGGGAACCGGCAAGACCCTGCTGGCGCGCGCGGTGGCCGGCGAGGCCAACGTGCCGTTCTTCTCGATTTCCGGTTCGGACTTCGTGGAGATGTTCGTGGGCGTGGGCGCGAGCCGCGTTCGCGACCTGTTTGAACAGGGCAAGAAGAACGCACCATGCATCATCTTCATCGACGAAATTGACGCAGTGGGCCGCCATCGCGGTGCGGGACTTGGCGGTGGTCACGACGAGCGCGAACAAACGTTGAACGCGTTGCTGGTGGAAATGGACGGCTTCGAATCGAATGAAGGTGTAATCCTGATTGCAGCGACGAACCGTCCGGACGTGTTGGATCCGGCATTGCTGCGGCCGGGAAGATTCGATCGCCGCGTAGTTGTGGCGCGTCCTGACGTGAAGGGGCGCGAAGAAATTCTGCGGGTACACACGCGCAAAGTGCCTCTTTCGGATGACGTGGATATGTCGATCATCGCGCGCGGAACTCCGGGCTTTTCTGGCGCGGATCTGGCCAACCTGGTAAACGAAGCGGCACTATGGGCGGCTCGGCAAAACCGCAAGTTCGTGATGATGGCCGATTTCGAAATGGCCAAAGACAAAGTGTTGATGGGAGTGGAACGCAAGTCCATGATCCTGTCGGACGAAGAGAAAAAGAACACGGCTTATCACGAAGCGGGCCACGCGCTGGTGGCGCAGATGACGCCGGGCGCGGATCCCGTTCACAAAGTAACGATTATTCCACGCGGCATGGCGCTGGGCTTGACGATGCAGCTTCCGGAAGCCGACAAGCACACGTACACCAAGGAATATCTGCAAGGCATGCTGGCCGTGCTGATGGGCGGACGCAGTGCTGAAGAAATTTTCCTGGGACACATTACAACCGGCGCGGGAAACGACATCGAACGCGCCACGGACATCGCTCGCAACATGGTTTGCGAGTGGGGCATGAGCGAGCTGGGCCCGCTGGCGTTCGGCAAGAAGGAAGAAGCGATCTTCCTGGGCCGCGAAATTGCGCAGCATCGCGACTTCAGCGAAGACACGGCGCTGCAGATTGACCGCGAAGTGAAGCGCATCGTAAATGTGGGCTACGAAGCGGCGAAGAATATCCTTTCGTCGAATCGGGAGACGCTGGACCGCATTGCGCAGGCGCTGCTGGTGCGCGAAGTGATCGACGCCAACGAAGTGAAATTGCTGATGGAGAATAAGCCGCTGCCGGATAAGCCGGCACCGCCGCCACCGCCGCCACAGGGCGCGACGAGTGCGGATCCTAAGGTGGTTCGGCCGGAGTTGCGGCCGGCGCCGGGGTTCACGCGGGGGGATAGCCCGGCGAAGGCGTAGACTTTGTTACAACTTTTCGAGGAGAGGGCACGAGAGATCGTGTCCTCTTTTTTTTTGGCGCTTCTTTAATGTGGGCACCCGCTGAGAACAAATAGAATCGGTGCGAAATTGGAGGCACACAATTATGGCGACGCTACAGCAGATCGTGGATGGCCGCACGGATGCCGTATTTGAATACGTTGCTGCGGGCCATAGTGCAAGCGAAGGGGACAAGGACGGCGTGTCGCTGGTGCAGTGGTGCGCTTACTACGGTGATGTGAGTGCAATCAAGTTTTTGTTGGCGAATGGCGCGACGCTGGATCCGTTGGGGCAAGACCTGGGATTGATGAATGCGAGTTTCCACGGGCATTGGCGCCTTTGTGAGTTTTTGATTGAGAGCGGGGCGGATGTGAATCGAGCGGATGCGGAGACGGGCGAGACGGCGCTACATTGCGCGCTCTGCAAGACCAGACGGCCAGCATACAACCTGGTGATGGAGGTGCTGCTGGCGCGCGGCGCAAATCCGAATTGCGCGACGAAAAAGAATGTGGAAACGGCTGGATTCATGCGCGATTGCCGGACCAAAGGCGAGACGCCGCTGCACCGTGCCGCGGCATTCGGGGATGAGGAAGCGATTCAGCTTTTGCTGGATGCGGGTGCGGCGATTGATACAAAAGATATGAACGGAGATACGCCGCTGTCATGGGCCAGTTGGTACGTGCGGCCCGCACCCATCCTGAGGAAGCTATGCTACGGCAATTTCCGAATCCACCCGGAGCACACGAGGATGGACATTAGCTTATTAGGGAAGCCGGCGTAGACGGGCTGAGGGCTTTTCCCTGTGGCACCGGGTTGGCGTACAATGGCGTTTATGGGACGCAAAGACGGCGAAAACTTGAATGTGATTTGCCCATGCTGCCAAGCCAAGCTGGTGATTGATCCGATTTTCGGCTCGGTCCTATCGCACACGGCTCCCGTGAAACCGGGCCCGGATGTCGATCTGACCAAAGCAGCCGACATACTTGAGGAACAACAGAAGCATCGCGAAGACAAGTTCGCGGATTCATGGTTCCAGGAATCGAACAAAGAAGACATCCTCGCGAAGAAGTTCGAGGAAGCGATGAAGAAAGCTAAAGATGCGCCGGCGGGCAAGCCGCTGCGCGATTTCGACCTCGACTAGCAAAGCACTAAGATTGATTTTTCTCTGCTGAATGCTGCCATCGGTGTTCTGGCGATACTGACTTTCCGTCTCAAGTGCGCTAAGTTAGCGACTTCCCGCGGAGGGTCGGCTTGCCAGTTACTCCCAACTCTTGGCGCAGCGTCTGGATTCCCCGGCTGAAGCGTCTCCTCGAAACTGAACAGCAAATCGTTTTCATTGGCGTGCTGATTTCCGCGCTGTTCGCTGTGCTGAGAACGGGCGCTCCAATTTTGTTTATGGGCGTTTGTATCCTGACGATTGGGAACTTGATGTATGTCCTGATGTATTCCGCGGGAAGATTTTACGGGTGGCGACCGTTCCCGTGGAATTGGATATTTTATCTGCCGATTCTGGCGCTGGGCAGCGTGATGTGTTCATTCCTCGCGGTCGGACTTCTGGTGTGGATGAAGCCTGATACAGGGCCGTATTGGGCGGTCTTCAGGGTCTCGCTGCCAATCATCATGGTTGTCTCGCTGGGAACCGGAATCGTTGGCTACGCAGTGCTGGAAATACAGCGGAAGCTACAAGAGAAAAATAAATTACTGGAACAGGAAGTACAGCGCGGCAGCGTGGCGCTTGAACAACAGGAGCAGGAACTTGATCGCGCGCGCGACATTCAGACCGGGCTACTGCCGAAAATACTGCCGCAGCATGCGAATCTGGAATTGTCTGGAGCGTGGCAGCCGGCGCGTGCGATCGGCGGGGATTACTTCGATGTGGTGGCGCTGGGCGGCGATCGTTTCGGCATTTGTATCGGCGACGTTGCGGGAAAAGGACTGACCGCTTCGTTGCTGATGGCCAATCTACAGGCGGCATTTCGCGCATACGCTACAGCGGAAGCTAGTCCGGCCACGGTGTGCGGCAAGTTGAACGCGTTTGTCTGCGGAAATGTGGCGACGGGAAAATTCATCACGTTCTTTTACGCGATTGTGGATGCGCAGAGGCGGACGTTGATTTACGAGAATGCCGGGCACTGTCCCGCGCTGTTGCTGCACGCGACGGGCGCGCCGGAGATGCTTGCCGGGCAGGGCGGCGTGCTGGGAATTGCTCCGGAGTGGACGTATGCGGACGAGAGCAAGCAACTCGCGGCGGGCGATCGGTTACTGCTATTCACGGACGGAGTGACGGAAGCCGCGGATGCGCGTGCGGTGGAGTTTGGGTCGGAGCGTATTGTGCAAGCGGCGGGTGCGGCGGGGACAAACGCTGCGGACACGAAGGCGCGGGTGATGGAGGAAGTGGCCAAGTTCTGCCATGCGGACTTTCATGATGATGTGACGTTGCTGGTGGCGTCGATCCGCTGAAGTGTTCTGCGCGCGAGGACGGCCTGCCTCCCTTCCTTGGTCAGGGCAAGCAGAAGGCGGCCCCTACGAGAGAGGTTCATTCTGGATGCAAAAACGGAAGATATTTCGACTGAAGCTGCGGCGTGGCACGCTTACGCTTGGTGAGC
>DASXLU010000312.1:0-15535 GCA_036496065.1 Candidatus Acidiferrum sp. | reverse complement strand
CTGGCAATCTTGCTCGCAGCTCCCCTGTTTAGCGACATACTTTGGCCTATCTTTCTTTTGCTGGGATGGGAACATGTGCGCATCGATCCCGGCAATACGCGTTACACACCGCTCGACCTTTACGACTTTCCCTGGTCGCATAGCCTGTTGATGAACGCCATCTGGGCTACGGCCTTTTCTCTTTTATATTGGGCCTGGAAACACGATCGGGCGGGAACTGTCGTCGTGTGGCTGGGCGTTGTTAGCCACTGGGTGCTCGATTGGATCACCCACCGGCCGGACATGCCGTTGTTTCCGGGCGGGCACGGACGATATGGGCTCGGCCTCTGGAATTCCGTGGCCGGAACCGTGTCGGTGGAACTTGCCATGTTTGTTTTTGGCGTCTGGATGTATGCGCGGGTGACACGAGCACGCGATCGAGTAGGACGCTTCGCGTTTTGGGCCTATGTGACCTTGCTTCTTGTGCTGTACATTGGCGACCGCTTCAGCGGGTTGCCTGCTAGCGCCGATGAGATCGCGTGGACCGGAGTCGCGGCCACATTCATTCTATTGCTCTGGGCGTGGTGGTTTGATGCTCACCGCGACTTCGTTTTGGCCCGAGAAGAACTTCGTGCGACGGGCTGATTTTCGGACGCTTCCAGTGTTTCCGCCATGGCGAGCATCTTCGTGACGCTATTCCAGTTTCGACCGGTTGCCGGAATTTGCAGGATCTTATCGAGGGCAGCCGCCGAGAATTTGGGGCGGCCCATGCCGTTGGGAAAGTAAATATACAGTTCGCGGCCGTCGATCCGGATTTCTTCAACCTCGCTCCGGAAGGCCCGCACCTTGGCCCGCACGCCGTCGCCTGGATCTCGCGCTAGAAAACTAACCAGCAATTTGTTGGGTTCGATTTCCTTGCGGCCGGCGAATGGATTTCTTGCCACGACATCGCGGAGCTCATCGAGCGTGCGCAGAATGATTTCGCTGGAAAATCCAAAATCGCGCAGGAATCGGCCGCTCATTTTTCGGCTGACGACGGACAGGTCGCTCTCGGGCGTCGCGAAAATCACGTTCCCGCTCTGCACGTACGTTTGCGGGTTTCGAAATCGCAGCGAGCGGCACAAGGAGAGCAACTCGGCCATTTTTACTTTGTTGTGACCGCCAACGTTTACGGCTCGCAACATGCAAATGATTACGGGCACGGCACCCCCCGGAATGACAGGATCCCAAATGTTCCCGTGAACCAGAAAAGTCATGGGACATGTAGCACTACCATACGACGAAAACCTGCGTCCCTCACCTTTTCTCGCATCTACAGAAGCGCTGAGCAAAAAGCACGCATTGCTTTGTCGTGGAAGGCGCTTTCAAGCCAGGAATCGAAAGGGATTGATAACCCATGCGGAAGAGGCTGGGGACCTCTTATCGCTTCTTATTGCTTCGTCGCTGAATGCTTATGGTGCTTTTTCGAGGCTTTCTTGGACTTGCTGGTTTTTGCTTTGAGCTGCTCGTTCTCGCGCTTCAGCGCCGTGTTCTCCTGGGTTAGCGCGTCAACGTTATTTCCCAAGTTGCCATTTTCCTTAACAAGTTCCGCAACGCGGGCTTTCAGTTGGTCATTTTCCTGACGCGCCTTGGTATCCTCACACCCGACAATCGTCAAACAAAGCGCTCCCACGAGTGCGAGTTTTAGAGCGACGTTCTTATGCATGGATTCTCCCCCCAGAGAACTGCTATGAAGCTGAAGCCCAGTGTAACAGCAAGGTTGATTAGAACTTCTTCTTTTCCGTTTTTTTCGGAGCCATCGAAACCTGCGCGCTTTCGCGAAGCACATGGGATGGAATTCGAAACGTGCAGATGCGAGCGATCGCCCGCAGCACATCCCGTTGGACCAACCAGGCGTCATAGCTGAAATCGTCTAGGCTTTAATTTCTGGAAGCTGAGGCTGAAGCGGAATGCTGCCGCCACAGGCGGATCGTGCCGTCTTCGCTGCCCGACGCGATCCAACGTCCTCGCGGATCGAAAGCGATGGAATAGATCGAGTGGGGGTTGCCGGCAAGTGTCTGAAGCGCCATGCCCGACTCTACATCCCAAATCTTTATGGTCTTGTCCCAGCTACCAGACGCGAGCCACCGCCCATCCGGACTGAAGGCGAGCGTCGTCACGAGGCCGTCGTGCCCCAGAAGGGTGCGCACCTCGCTGCCAGATTGCAGGTCCCAGATCTTGACGGTCTTGTCGCCGCTGGCCGATGCAAGAAACCGCCCGTCGGGACTAAACGCGACGGCATAGACAATCTTTTTGTGTCCGCTTAGCTTGCGAATAGGTGCACCCGTCGCGACGTCCCAGATAATGACGGACTTCTCTGTGCCGCCTGTAGCGATGTAGCGGCCGTCGGGACTGAAGGCCACATAGATTACGGATCGATGCCCCGCCGTTAGGTCGCGAATGGTTTCGCCAGTCTGAATATTCCATAGGCGAACCGTCGTGTCATCGATTCCAGAAGCCAACACGCGATCGTCGGGACTGAAAGCGATCGAGTAGACCCAATTGTTGCCCGCTGCGTGAATGTGACGATCGGTGGGAAAGGAGTGCAGCACTTCTCCACTGGCTGTATCCCAGACCGTCACCGTGTCGCGGGAATTCTCGGCCGCGAGATAGCGTCCGTCGCGGCTGGCGGCCAGTGCCTGCACAAATTGCAGCTCGCTGCCAACGGTGCGAACGGGCAGGCCGGTCGAAACATCCCACATCTTCACGCTTTGATCCCAGCTTCCGGAGGCCAGGTGCTTGCCGTCGGCGGTGAAAGCGACTCCAGTCACCCAATTTGAATGACCGTGCAAAGTGCGATCCAGCACGAAATCAGGCGGCGAGTTTTCGATCGGCCGTCGGACTGACGCCCCGTTCGTCGTGCTCGGCGTGGCAAAGGTTGGATTCTTCGGCGCCCCCACAGTGGCTATTTCTGGCGGTTGGATAAGATGCGTATAAACAAGTTTGCTGGTCGCCAGTAGCGGAAGCGCGGCTGGAACGCTTGTCAGAGACGCAGGCGGTTCAATTTTGTTTGAGATCTCCAAGAGGTGACCAGAGCCGGACGGCGAAGAAGCATTCGGGCGCATCGCGTGATTTTTCGGCAAAGCTACGGTTCCCGAAGGCAGAGAGGCACGCAGCAGACCGGCCGGGTCCGGAGTGGACGTCGGACTTGGCGACAGATTTTCCGCAATAGACGGGGCGCTTCCTGGTGAAGAAGAAGCGCTGGATGCCTGAACCGTATTTCGGAGGACAGCGGGCACCGGAGCGTTCTTGGCCGCGATGTTCGTCCGAGCTTGTCTCACAGTCTTGGTGGAATGTGCGAATTGATATAGGAAAGCAGCCGTGCAAACGGTGCCCATGGCGATCAGCAAAGTGCGACCGGGCGTTGTCTGAAAAACGAAGTGGCGCAAATCTGCTTGGGTAGCGTATTGAGGACCAGCAGTTGCCGTGAGCTTACTAGCTCCTACAGAACGCGACGGGCGAATTGATGCAGAGCGAGTTGGACTCGTAGCGACCAGCGGCTCTGCATTGAAACGCGATGAAGTCAGCGAAGGTGCCGGGGCAACAATCGGTGAAGCAGCGGGCGGATCTAGCGTAGGCGATGGGGAAACCGACGCAACTATAGGAGCAGCATCCGATACTACTTCTGGCGTAGATTCCGTTTGGGGGCTTCCGGAGGATTCGCGAAAGAACCTCGAAGGCCTCACGACAGGTGGAGGCAACGGATTTGTTGGCCAAGACTCCCTGGCCGTCGAACTCGTTCGATGGGCAGCATCGTCGCCGAAATCTGAAGCTCGGCTCGCTGCCGGCAAAATCGGAGCGTCGACGGGTCGAGGGCTCTCACTCGCACAGACCCCTGAGGAAGTCTGCAACGCTTCCGAAGCGAGTACGGGGGCCAGCAGATCGCCGATTTCCTGGAGTGTTTCGATGTGCGTTCCGTTAAAGCCAGCGGGCACGGACGAAAAAAGCTGAATGATGCCAATGAGTGATTCTCGGAAGTGGATAGGAACCGCTATAGCGGAGCGTAGATTCAAAAGTTTGGCAGCGACCGGATGTATTAGCGGGTCTTCCTGAGCATCCAGGCAGAGAATGACGCGCCCGGTGTTCAGGCACTGCGTGGTAAACGCAGAAGTAAGTTGGACGCGCGTAGCCTCAACCGGAACATTGCCGGCGCTAGCCAGCCAGCGCAGCCCCGAATCGTCGCGAATTGCCAGAAGCGCACCATTCGCACTCATCGTGGAACGGATCTGCTCTACCGCCGTAGAAATCACGAACGGCATCGATTGAGTTGAAGTTGCGGCGTCTTGGCCGTTTATGGCGGTCATCGGCTCAACCTTCCTTTGTGCCTCAAACTCCTGGAAAGAGCTTGAGGAAGGGGCTGGCGAGGGAGTTCAGCGATGTAAAGCCGGGATCCGGGCTTCTCACGACTTGGCTTAACCCAATTGCAGCATAATTGTTGCGGCGTGGACATCAGGGTAGTCCGGTACGAAAGCAAGAGGCTCATTTGAGGAATCGCTAACTTCGCACGATAGATACAAAGAGATACGCGTTAATACGTAAGCCCGGATTGGACAGTAGAGAATCACGTGTGAATGGTTTTAGTACCGCCTGCCAGAAATGCCTCCGAACCAGTGGCGACGAGAATAACGAAACTGGGAAATGGGCTCCGGACGGCGAGACGCCCTTCGAAGAGATCCGAAGGGCGCAGAGAGGAACTGCATAGCAGATGGGTCAGGTAAGTCCCTCAAAGGTACGATGAAATTGCGGGAAGCTTGTCTTGAGGGTGTCACCACGAAGTCAAAACTTATGCCCAGATTCACTATTGCCCAACTGTTACAGAAATATTAAAGGCATCCGGCTAAATGACCGGATGCCTTTTGAAGGTTAATTATCCGCGGCGGGTTGCCGCAGGAAATTTGCCGCAGCTAGAACTGGTTCCAGAGGAACTGGTTGTAGACCTCGTGGTGGTATTGGACTTCCGGCGCCTTAACGTACGTGCCGAGCAAGCGCGCGCAGCGATCCGCGGAAGCTTGTTTGAGCTCGGCGTAGCGTTCTTTCACGTCGGCGCCCAAAAGTTTGGTCGTCCAATCGGCTTTACGAAAATCCGCCAGGGCTGTGTAGATGTTGTCCGGCAGATACCGCTCGGCCTGGCGAAGATTCTTGACCTTGGAAACTTCGCCTTCAATGCCGGTTTTGAAGATGGAGAAGAGCACCAGGTAAGGATTCGCATCCGGAGCAACCGAGCGAACTTCCACGCGCATGCTCTTTTCATTGCCGATCGGAATGCGAATCATAGAGCCGCGATCGACGGGCGAAGCCTTGATTTGATTCGGGGCTTCGAAGTGCGGGTCGAGGCGACGGTACGCATTGACGCTAGGGTTCAGCAGCAAACAGACGTCGTTACCATGCGACAGAATTTTGTCAACGAAAGTCCAGCCGAGCTTGCTGAGCTTTTCTTCGCCCTTCGGATCCCAGAATAGGTTCTTGTCGTCTTTGCTGATGGACACGTTCGTATGCATACCGCTGCCGTTAACTCCAACCACAGGCTTGGGCAGGAACGATGCGGTTAGCCCCATTTTGTTGGCCACCTGGCGGCAGATTAGCTTGTAAAGCTGGATCTGATCCGCTGCTGCCACCACTTCGCCGTAGCCGTAGTTAATTTCGAACTGTGACGGTGCTACTTCCGGATGGTCCTTTTCGTTCTGGAAACCCATGGCGCGCTGCACTTCGGCCGTCGTGTCGATAAATGTGCGTAGTGGATCGCCGGGTAGCGAATGGTAGTAGCCGCCGGTGTTCACATACTCAAACCTGCCATTCTGCGTGTAATGGCGTTCGGCGTCCGCACCCTGAAAGAGGAAGCCTTCGATTTCGTTGGCCGCGTTGAGCGTGTAGCCATCTTTCTTGAAGGCGCCTTCCGCGAAGCCCTTCAAGACTCCGCGAATATCCGCGCTGTACGGCGAACCATCCTTGTCGATGACCTCGCCGAAGACTAATACTTTGCCGCCACCAAAAATGTCCGCAGGTCCCCAATAGAAGGCGGCCCAATCCATCGACAGGCGAAGATCGCTTTCGCGTTGCGCGGTAAAGCCGCGAATTGAAGAGCCGTCAAACGTCAGGTTATCCCAGCTCTTGATCAGGAATTTCTTATCGTAATCCAGCATGTGCAGGCGGCCTTCGAGATCGCTGAAGAGGACCGTGACCGCCTTAATACGCTTTTCATCGGTGAGATATTTGATTCGCTGCTCTTGAATCTTGTGAATCGGGGTGCGGTTCTTGCGTTGTTCCTTGGCTTTCAAATTCAGATCTTCCAGCTCCTCGTAGCTGAGGGCTAGAAAATTACGCAGTTCGTTCGACATGAATCTCCTTGAGATGGAGCGAATAACAAAGAATTTTCTTCGCAGTATTTGGGGTGGCCATGCCTGACCTTACGATTGGTAAGGTAGCGCGAGGCTCTTTAGAGCGTCAAATGGAAAAAGGAACAGAAGCAAAAAGAAAAACAGATGGGACGGATTGAAAAAGTAGATGGATAAGTCTTGCGGGGAATGGTTCGTTCCAACTTGAAACGCGATTTCGGGATCAGGAACCAAACCGACGGAACACATAGAGCTAAGACGAGCATTTGCAATAGAAACTGCCTCAAAAGTTTGGCACCCCTACTGCAATTAGGAAGGACAGAAGTCAGTCGCAAAACTGGAAGTCAGATACGGAAGCCGAAGTTGGCGGCTGATTTCGAACTTCCCCGAAGAACGTCCTGCGGATTGCCTGCCAGAACCCTCAAGGGCGCAACGCGTCACCCTGAACGACGCGCGGCGCCCCTCCTCCCTTTCCTTAAGCTCGGTGGTTGCAATTGATTTCCCGCAATGCGTCACCGCAAAGACGGGTGTTATTGGGCGATCGTTCCGCTACTTGCATTGCTTGCCGCGATACTCGGAACCATTACCGTGTCGTCTATGCGCACGAGCATTCCGCTCTGTGGCGGCATATTAATCTCTTTGCCTTTGCGTGACGCTATGTATACCGCGCCACCAGCGAGGCCAATTCCGAAGCCTCTGGCTACATTGCCAGCGATGAGTCCGATCAGCGAACCGCCTCCGCCGCCGACCGCCATTCCTATCACATCACCTTTCACGTCGTGCTTTTCCTGAAGGATTTCACCTTCCATGATCTTCACGTCGTGGCGTTCACGGCTGTAGCCTTCCACGCGTGGCTGGCCAATTCCGAGGATGCTCATCTGGACGGGAACAAGGCGGCTATCGATTTCAATCGTCTTGAACGACACGCTCAGGTACGCCTGGCCGCGAAAAAGAGAGAAATTCTTGGCTTTCTGGATGGTGCTAACCACTCCGTGCACGCGTGTGCCGGCGGGCAGCACAATCAGGCTGTCAACGATGACCGGTTGGGAAAGGACGGCAACAAACGGGTCACCTTCCTGAGCCGTTGCGGTGTTGATGGCGTCAAGCAACGTGAGATGTATTTCCGTCCCCTGCCTGACTTGACGTGGCTCCGCATAGATCGGCGGCGCCAGCGAGCACAACAAGGCTGCAACTAATAGAAGCGATACAACGATTTTCATCAGGATTCCTCCAGCCTGCGTTTTGGCGCAGGCAATCTCCTAACGCGGAGTAGCCCCTGCTGGTGGGGCGAGCGCTGGCGCGCGGACCGTATTGCTACTGCGGGTAGAACACGGTGGTTGGGGAGGAAAAATCCAACCGAGGGTTAGTCTAAACCAGTTGGTAGGGAGCGAAGCAAGTGTTTTCGCTAGTGTTTCGCCGTGCGCAAGCCCCAAAAACGCTGCACTCTCACCATTTGCGACTCGTGCTTGTGGCGCGATTCGAGAGATCTTCGGGATTGCGTTAAGTTAAGCTAGATGTTCGCTGAAGAACTCGAGCGAACGCTGACGAGCCAGCGCGGCAGATTTTGGTTCGTAAGACTGGCGTTGATCGCAGTTGAAGCCGTGGCCTGCGTCGTAAAGATAAATGGGCAAGCCTGGATGAGAGCGGCGAATCTTTTCCACGTCCTCCGCCGGAATGTGTGCGTCCTTCGAACCGAAGTGCAACATCACCGGGCAGCGCGGAGTTTCGCCGGCGAACTGGGAGATTTGCCCACCGTAGTAGCCCACCGCCGCCGCGGGCCCCAGGCGAGTGGCCGCGAGCCAAGCCAAAGTTCCGCCGAAGCAGTAGCCCACCACGCCCACTTTCATGCCCGGGCAGGCTATTCCAGCTTGAGTGACCGCTGCGGCAACGTCTTTGAGCGCATTGTCGATTCCAATTTGCGTGGCGATCTGCATTCCCCGTTTGAACTCGGGCGAATCGTAGCCAAGTTCAATGCGCGGCTCAACGCGGTCGAACAAAGCTGGAGCAATGGTCCAGAAGCCCTGTGCCGCATAGCCATCGGCGACCGAGCGAATGTGCGAGTTAACTCCGAAAATCTCCTGAATCACAACGATCGCAGCACGCGCAGGTCCGGCAGGCTCCGCGACATATGCCTCCAACTGATGACCATCCCCAGCGCTAAGTTTTATGTACGATTCCATGATGCTAGAGATTATCAAGAAAACGTGGCATAGCGAATGATTTTGGGAGACACGGGTTGACCGTTAGAGGTAATGCGCCTGCAATACTTGCCCGCGTAGTTACATCGCTTATAAACTTCCGGTTATGCATACATTCCGGTCGGTTATCTCGGTAGTTGCGATATTGGGACTGTCAATTGTTGCGCGTGCTGATGACACAGAGAAAGCCATTCGAAAAGCAGTTGAGCGTAGCACTCTGAATGAAGAAGGGACAAAGCCGTTTCACCTGAAGGCTACCGTAGCGCCAACCCTGGAACGAGATCGAGGATCGAATCGCACCGGGGATATTGAAATCTGGTGGATGTCCCCAACGCAGTGGAAACGCGAGGTGCATTCACCGGGGTTTCATCAGGTTGCCATCATAAACGGAGAAAACGAGTGGCAGAAAAATGACGGAAACTACTTTCCCGAGTGGCTCAGGGAGACTGCTATGGCATTGATTGAGCCAGTGCCTTCGTTGGATAAAGTGCTTGAGCAAGTGCAAGAGGCCGACGTTAAGAAACTGGCGGGCAGCACCTATTTCACCTGGGCGATTTTAAGTACTGACGGAAACGTTCAAAAAGGTTTGGGCGCGAGTATTGCCATCACAGAAAACACAGGGCTTTTATTCTACGGCGGAGGATCTGCCTGGGGCGGATTGTATAAAGACTACAAAAACTTCCACAATCGAGTGGTAGCGCGAACGGTGAGTGGCGGCTCACCAGAGGTCACGGCGGTCATTACCACGCTGGAGGACCTCGGAAATGTCCCCGCGGGGTTCTTTGAAACTAGCGCCCCAGGCGGAGACGCGGAGCTCTTACATACGGTTGTCGTGGATGAACTGTCGCTTCGCAGAAATCTGTTGCCGGCGAAGCCGGTGGACTGGAGCCCGCTGAAAGACGGACCGCTGGAAGGTGTATTGACCACGCAGATTGCCGTGGATCGCATGGGGAATGTGCGGCAGGTTGGGACCATCGTCTCTGATAATCCTGCGGCCAATGAAGATGCGAGGCAGGCGATCATGCAAATGCACTTCAAGCCATACCTCCAGAATGGCGCGCCTGTTCAAGTAGTTTCTCGCGTCACGATGCCGTTCAAGACGGTGCGGCCCACCGGGGCCGAAACCTTCGACAGCGCCCGAAACTATTTCGAACACGGCAGGCACGTGTCGTTCCCCGCGGCAGGGAGAGGCCAACCGTACATCCTACATGCGACATTTGAGGCAAGAGTAGCTGCAGGGTCTGTCGAAACCGGACAGTACACAGACACCTGGAAAAACGATAGCGAGTGGCGGCGAGAAGCAACCATTGGCAATAGCCGATTTATCCGCGCGAGGCATGGCGAAACCTGGTACGAGCGCGCCGACGGACCCGATAGCGCGATGCTGCGATTGGTATTCAAATTCATCGAGCCTATTCCCGCGATCGACACGTTTGTAGAATCAGACTGGAAAATAAGAAGAGAGCGTTCGGGCGAAATGAAGACTATTCGCGTGCTTTCCGGATATGAGAGCAGCGACGGTTCCCTGGACCCGGTGCATGCCAGGGCCTATTGGTTTGATGAGAATGGAAAACTGTTGAGGACCTATTTTTCCGGGATCGAGACACACCGCTACGAGTTCAAGGATTTTGCTGGAGTCGCGATAGCTCGAGAGATCCGCGTTTTGCACGACGACCAGGTGGGCATGCTCATCCGTGTGACGGACGTGGGGCCCGTTGAAGCATTGGATGAAACTTTATTTGAGTTGCCCGGAAATGAGTGGACGCGGCAGTTCACCGCGGAGGCGAGATAGTATTCACCCACCAGACAGAGCGAATTGGATGGCGTTACAGCGGTGTGTTAATATTTTGCATGCAGTCGTGAAACGAGACGACTGCCGGAGCGTGGAACTTCGGGCTCTGTGCAACGAGGTCCCGCGAACCCCGCCAGGCCCGGAAGGGAGCAACGGTACCGGGTTAACCAAGTGTGCCGCGGAGATCCCGAAGTTCCTCTATCTGTTCTTGCCACGAATTTTCTCTGTTCCTAAAACCGCCGCAGCCTCAAATTAGTTTTTCTCCCGAAGCGGAATTTCATCGCGACAATGTTTCAACCCGCGGAATAAGAGAGCTTTGACTTTTTCGGTGCACGCGCCGAAAATGCAAGACACCTATGGCGTATCAAGTGATTGCACGGAAGTGGCGTCCGCAAACCTTCGCGGACCTTGTTGGACAAACCCACGTAACCGAAACGCTGGCAAACGCGATCAAAAATAACCGCGTGGCGCACGCGTACATTTTTTCGGGAGCACGTGGTGTGGGCAAGACGACCGCGGCTCGCATTCTGGCGAAAGCGCTGAATTGCGTGCATGGACCGACGGCCACGCCTTGCGGCGAGTGCGTTGCGTGCAAGGAAATTGCAGCGGGTACTTCGCTCGACGTCATCGAGATCGATGCGGCTTCAAACCGCGGCATCGACCAGATTCGCGAATTGCGAGAAATGGTGCGCTACGCCCCGGCCTCATCGCGAAGCAAGGTTGTAATTCTCGACGAAGCGCACATGTTGACCGGCGAAGCTTCGAATGCCCTGCTAAAAACGCTGGAAGAGCCGCCAGACCGCGTGATCTTTGTGATGGCGACGACCGAGCCGGAAAACCTGGTCGATACCATCCGTTCGCGGTCGCAACATTTTCATTTTCGCGCGCTCACCTTCAACGAAATTACCAGCCGCCTGAAATTCATCGCGCAACAGGAAAATCTGAAGATTGAGGATGGCGCACTGTCCGTGCTTGCGCGTATGGCGGAAGGCAGCATGCGTGATGCGTTGTCTCTACTGGAGCAGGCGCGTGCATACGGCGGCGACGATATTCGCGATAAAGATGTCCGCGAGTTGCTCGGCGTGGTGCCCGAGGACGCCCTGAACGAATTGGTGCAAGCAATCGCCGAGCAGTCGGCGGAACGCGCGCTGGGACTGGTTCACACGTTTCAGAAGGAAGGACGAAACCTGCAACACTTTTGCCGGGAAGCCATTCGGCACATGCGCAATCTTTTGATTGCGCGGGTGTGTGGTGCGGACTCCGATCTGGTTGCGGCGACTCCGGATCAGCGTCCGGGACTGGCGAAAGCCGCGGAGCTGTTCAGCGAAGAAGACCTGACGCGCTTTTTCCAGATTTTATTGCAGACCGATGACGACTTGCGCCGCAAGCCAGACCCGCGCGTTCACTTGGAAATGGGATTGTTGCGCCTGGTAAACGCCGCGCGACTGGCTCCTCTCGAGGAATTATTGGCAGAGGCGCGAACAGCGACAGGCGGAGGAGGACCAAATGGTGGCGGCTCGGCGCCGCGGACCTCTACACCGAGCGCGTCGAAGCCAACACCGACGGTGCGAACTGCGTCAGCCTTCTCTTCCGCACCGGAAGTTACAAGCAAAGCAACTCTTCCGGCGGCAAGTGTACCGTCTCAAGACGTAGACTCACGTGTCAGCGCAATGAGGACCACTTCCCTTCCCTCGACAACACCAGTTGAAGCTGCGCAGACAAGAGTCGCCGCCGCCTCCACGATGGGCAACAACTCCAATAATTCAACGTCATCGGCAAGCGCGGCCGCGCCAGCAATCGAATCGAAAACTATTTCCGTGAACGATACAAAAACGGAGGCCATGCCCCAGGCAAAGAAAACAGAAGTCGCGGGCACCGGCATTACCGGCGAACAGATCGCTCAAGTGAAGGCCGCAATCCAGGCACAGCAAAAATTTATCGGAGAATTATTGGAGCACGCGTCGCGTTGGGAACTGGATGGCAGCGAATTGCGAATTTATTTTCCGTCAGAAAAAAGTACATTTGCCGGACTGATCGAAGGGCGCGAGACGCTGGAGAAGATCCGTGCCGTTTCGGGCAAGGTGCTGGCGCGAGCGGTGCGTGTCTGTGCTAAACTCGAAACAGGTGCGGCGAATGCGGAAAACGGAGCACGCGGCGCATCGAGCACGCAGGAAATGCGGGCGCAGTTTGAGAATAATCCGATGGTGAAGTCCATGCTGCAGCGATTCGGAGGAAGAATCTCTGAAGTGCGGCGGCAGAGCGAGGAATAAGGTCGCACTGGAAAGTGGGGCTTTAGATGAACATGGAAGTCAGCGCACTCCAACAAATGCTATCGCGGCTGCGGCAGGTACAGGAAGACTTGCAGCGGCAAGTGAACTCCGTTGCGGTGGAAGCATCGGCGGGCGGCGGAATGGTCACGGTGAAAATGAACGGCCAGAAGCAGGTGCTGGACGTGAAAATCGAGCCGGAAGTGTTTGCCAGCAAAGATCAGGAGATGTTGCAGGATTTGATTCGAGCCGCAGTGAACGAAGCGTCGCGTCGCGTGGACGACGAATTGGCGAGCCAGATGAAGAATCTCGCCGGCGGAATACCGGGTATACCAGGCTTGAAGATTCCCGGACTGTTTTAGTTCTGACCGAAATAAATCTCCGACAAAATACTTGTTGAATGTCTGCCTGACGCTCACTGCGATCGGGCCTGTGTGTCTGGCCGAATCGTCAGAAAAAACTGGCAGGCACTTTACCGGCGTTTCTTTGGGCCGGGTTTCTTTGGACTCGACTATTTCTGTGCGGACGGTTTGCGCCGTCCGGCTTTTTTATTCTTCTCGACCCGCAACTTCCACGCGGTACGCAACGCACCTTCCAGGACATCTTCGCTCGCGACGGCTAGACGGATGTGGGTCGCGCCCATGCGCCCCCAACCGCCAGCGATCGGCAGGAACACTTCGGGAAGCTCCCCGACGAACGCGGCTTGCTGCTCGAGATCGAGCATGAGATTGCCGTAACCGTCCTTCACAGCTGCCAGCGTGGCAAAAATTCTTCCGCCCACGCGAAAATCTGCGCTCCCCATATGGGAACCTTCTTCAGCATCCGGCAGACTAAGGGCAATGCGGCGAAAATCGGCGGCGTTCATAGCGTTCCCTCTCAAAGGGAAACCATTTTATCTCAGGAAAATAAAAATGAACGTGGCAGCGCCTGTGTCTATTTCCAGTCGAAAGACTGTTTGAGATTTCCGATGCGAACGTCGAATGTTCCCGGTTCGACGACTCGTTTGTTTTCGGCCCCGATGAACGAAAGGTCGTCAGCACTAAGCTGAAAAGTGAAACGATGGGATTCGCCAGGTTGCAATGAAATTTTGGCGAAGCGCTTGAGCCGCTTCAAAGGCGGAGTAATGCTGGCATAGCGCTGGCTGAGATAAAGCTGAACGACTTCCTTTCCCGCGCGATCGCCAACATTTTTCACGCTGACCGATACTTCGATTTTCTGATCGCCCGACGCGGATTTCGGCGCGACCTGCAGATCGGAATACTCAAATTTGGTATAGCTCAGGCCATAACCAAATTCGAATTGCGGCAGATCATCCGTAATAACTTGCCAGTCTTCTCCTTCGAAAACTTTATGGTCGTAAGTGAATAGCCGGTCGGGCCAACGCGGATACGTAAGCGGAAGCTTGCCACTGGGGTTGACATCGCCAAAGAGAATGTCCGCGATGGCTTGGCCACCTTCGTTCCCCGGATTGTAGGCCATGAGAATCGCTCCTGCGCCATCGACGATCGGCCGAATGATGCGCGGACGGCCCTCCGTCAACACAAGGATGACCGGCTTCTTCGCTTCGAACATTTTCTGCGCCAGGCGAAGCTGCGCGTCCGGCAGAGTCAAATCCCGAATGTTGCCCGGAGTTTCTGCATAAGCCCATTCGCCCAGGCAGATCACCACCACGTCGGCCGACGCTGCAGCCGATGCAGCCTTGTCGACATCCGCTAATTTGTCGGAACTGACGCCAGCTACGAAAGTCACATGATCTGCGCCGATCTTTTGTTCGATGGCTTTACGAATCGTCAGATAGTCGGTGGGATACGCAGAAGCCTTGTCTCCTTGCCAGGTGTAGCTCCACCCGTTGTCGAGCGGGATAAGCGAATCCGCGTCCGGGCCGGTAACGAGAACACGAGCCGTTTTGGCAAGCGGCAGCGTACTTTTTTCGTTCTTGAGCAGTGTGATGGATTCTTGAGCTGCTTCCAGCGCGGCGTGACGCGATTCAGGCGACCCGACTGAGACTTTGGCGTCGACGCCACGGAGAGGGTCGTCGAACAACCCGAGCTGATATTTCAGAATCAGCACGCGGCGCACCGCCTCGTCGATACGACTCACCGGCACTTTCCCCTCGTTCACCAATTGCAGAAGCAGATCGCTGAAACTGTAGTCGCTGGGCACCATGCTCATGTCGACACCAGCGAGAACGCTGATGCGTGTTGCTTCTTTTTCATCGGCGGCGACGTGGTGCACAAAAGCAAGTTTCTTGATATCCATCCAGTCGGAAACGACCACGCCCTGAAATCCCAATTCATCGCGCAGCACAGTCTTCAGAAGATAAGAATTCGCGTGGCCAGGAATGCCGTTCACTTCACTGGAATTCACCATCACGGTGTGGGCGCCAGCTTTCACAGCCGCAGCAAAGTTCGGAAGAAAATACTCACGCAACGTGATTTCCGGGATGAGGGCGGGACTGCGATCGCCACCGGTCGTGGGAAAACTGTAACCAATGTAATGCTTCAAGGACGAAGCCACGTGCGCGGGACTGGAAATATCGTTTCCCTCATAGCCACGTACGGTAGCGACGCCCATGACGCTTGCCAGATATGGATCTTCTCCCAAGGTTTCCCAGAAGCGCGGCCAGAGAGGCTGGCGCCCCGCATCGAGCACCGGCGAGAACACCCACGGTATGCCTGCTTTGCGAGTCTCCGCAGCGGCGATCTCGCTGCCGTGCAACATCAGGTCAGGATTCCAAGTTGCGGCCATGCCCAGGGGTTGCGGGAATAATGTGCCACCGTCGACATAATTAGGTCCGTGGATTGTGTCGATGCCATAGACAGAAGGAATCTTCAGCCGCGACTTTTTCACTTCCGCATCGATTGCGCGAAGAATCTCGTGCCACTTGTCTGGAGAAAGTGCCTGATCTTTCACGTTCAGGAATGAACC
>DASXLU010000311.1:0-6228 GCA_036496065.1 Candidatus Acidiferrum sp. | reverse complement strand
TGGGTGCCAATGCACTCGCGCGAATGGATCGTGACGCTCTGGCACAGGTCAGTGTCGGTTGGCTGATCGTGTTCGAAGGTGTCAACGACATCGGCACCTGCAAGAAACCTTGCGATATGGAATCTACGGCCAATGAGATTATCGGTGCTTATGAACAGATTATCGTTCGCGCCCGCTCCCGCAAGATTCGTGTGTACGGCGCTACGATAACTCCATTTGGCGCCTCGTTTTATGCAACGCCGGAGGCGGAGCGCGCCCGGGAATCTGTAAACGACTGGATTCGAACCAGCGGCTGGTTCGATGCTGTGCTGGATTTCGACCGGACCACGCGCGATCCAAACAATCTGCAAAATCTTCTCCCGTCTTTTGACAGTGGCGATCACCTCCATCCCGGTGACGTGGGCTACAAAGCTATCGCCGATTCCATAGACATGTCGCTGTTCCAGAAAAGATAGAATGGGAATCACGCTTTCAGCATTTCGATCTCCGTTTCCTTCAGACGCTAAGTGCGTTACAAACTTATTTATGAGTCGATGGAATGCTCTTCTGGCCACAATCGCAGTACTCTTATTGCTACTTGCGCCGCCCGTGCCAGCTCAGGCTCTCAATGCCTCGCCTGCAGGCGCGATTACTCTGCAAAATCAGGGCAAGCTAGCGGAAGCCGAAGAAGCCTGGCGTACCATCATCCGAAATAATCCTAGCGACGCTGGCGCGTTCGCCAGTTTGGGTGTGGTTCTGTCCAGCGAACAGAAATATCCAGAAGCGGTCGCAGCTTATCGCCAAGCGCTCGCGCTAGACCCGCACCTTCCGGGCGTGCACCTGAACTGGGGATTGGCGGAATTCAAGCAGGGCCACTTTGAGGCCGCGATCCCACCGTTGAAAACAGCGATAGCATCGGACGCACACGGCATGCAGGCTACAGCGCTGCTTGGGCTCAGCTATTTTGGTGCGAAGCGCTTCACCGAAGCTGTGAAGTATCTGCAGCGAGCGGTGACACTGGACCCGAGCAACAAAGAGCTTCATCAGACGCTGGCGCAAAGTTGCCTTCTGGCGAAAAACTACCAATGCGCGCTGGACGAATTCCGCAAGCTGGGAGAAATGGATCCGGACTCTTCCGCAATTCACATGCTTACCGGCGAAGCGCTCGATGGCGAAGGGAAAACCGCGGAAGCGATTGAGGAGTTTCAGAAAGCCGTGCACCTTTCGCCTAGCGAACCAAATCTGCACTTTGGTTTAGGCTACCTGTATTGGGAATCGCAGCGCTACGACGAAGCTGTGGCTGCTTTCCAAGCAGAGTTGCAAGTGGTTCCAGAGAATGCCCAGGCTATCGCTTATCTGGGCGACATTGCCATGAAAAATGGTGACTACGAAAAGGCGGTGGATTTGCTCAGCAAGGCTGCAAAGCTGCAAACAGACAACCGGCTTGTCTACCTAGACCTGGCGCGGATATTCGAGGACCAGAAAAAATACGAGCAGGCGCAGACCGTTTTGCGACAAGCGATTCTGCTTGATCCTGCGGAGCCCGACGCACATTTTCGCCTAGGCCACGTGTATCAACAGATGGGAAATAACCCAGAGGCAGAGAAAGAATTTGCCCAGGTACGCGAATTGAGACAGAAAAAAGATCGCGACACCGGGAAAACTCCCGCTCGACCGACGGTATCCCCAAAAATCTGACCTTATTCTGGCAGGCGAGCTTCGCGCTTGATTGTGAATGGCGTCTCCACGACTCGGGCTTCTGTGCCCGGCAGTCCGCCGCCAATCGAGAGAGTGTATGCACCTGCGCCGATTAAGCGCTCGCCGGCTTCATTCACGTGGCTCAGGCTTCGCGGATCAATAGTCAGACGCACATGTTCCGTCTTGCCGGCGGGAATATGTACGCGCTGAAAGCCGCAAAGTGCGCGATTCGGCGCTCCTGGCAGCTTCGGGAACGTCAGGTAGACCTGCACAACTTCATCGCCGTCGCGCTTGCTGGTGTTTTTCACAGCCGTTTCCACGGTGAGGGGCTCACCGGCATTCAATTCCGCAGCCGAGAGCTTGACTTTGTCGTATTTGAATGCAGAGTAGCTCAGACCATAACCGAACGGATAAAGTGGCGAGCCGCGGAAATAGCGATACGTACGGTTAGCCATCGAGTAATCTTCGAACGGCGGAAGATCATTCACGCTGCTGTAAAATGTGATGGGCAGGCGCCCGGCGGGATTGTTTATACCAGCCAGAGTTTGTGCGACGGCAGCGCCGCCCTCCTCGCCCGGATACCATGCTTCGAGGATCGCGTTCGCATACTGCTTTGCCCAATTGACGCTGAGCGCGCTGCCGTTCAGCAGCACGACAATCAGCGGTTTGCCGGTTGCGGCCATAGCCTTCAGCAGGTCTTCTTCTGGTTTGGGCAAGTCCAGCGTAGTGCGATCTCCGCCTTTAAACCCTTCCTCGCTGACCGCCATTTCCTCGCCTTCCAATTCGCTGGTTAAACCGACAACCGCGACCACCACATCAGCGGCGCGGGCCGCCGCAGTGGCTTCCGGCGAAGGATGCGGATCGAATCTCGACCAGACCAGCTCGCCGGACACCTTCGAGCCAGCCCTGGGTGCGTAGTCCACACGAAGCGCATAGGGTCTACCCGCCTCGAACCTCACACGGCCAAGCTTCGCATCGCGTCCGTTCCCTTCATAGGCCATGGTGAAGACTTTCCCATCCAGCCAGACGCGAAGGAATCCGGCTCCGCGAAACCCTAGATAATAGTCGCCGCTTTCCGGCGGGGTAAAAGTAGCCTCCCAACTCACGGCAAAGGCCGTATCGTTGGCGAGTTCGGGTGGCATGGACCCAGTGACGCCGATCGCTGGTTCCTTGCGGCTCGCGAGCGGAGTTTGTTTCGCAGCGCTGCTGATAAACGCGAGCATGTCTTTCACCGAATAATAATCAGCGCGAACACCCGGTTGCTTATCGATCGTAAGCAGGCTGTCTGGAACTCTGGAAACGACTTTGCTCAGGAATTGCGTGCCGGGACGAAAGTTCACCTGCGCTGCCGGGAATTCTGCTTTGAGCCCTTCCACAATAGAAACGGTGTGAGTAGGAGTTCCATTGTAATTTCCGAGCAGCACGGTGGTCTGTTCCGCGAGCGGGCCGACCACGGCGATCTTCGTACCTTCTGTTTTCAGCGGCAGGACGCCATCGTTCTTCAGCAGAACCATGGACTCGTTCGCCAGTTTGCGGGCCATCGCGCGGTGCGCAGGTCCGTCGAGAAGCGCCTCGTCGATCTTTGTGTAGGGAACCATGTCCGGCGGATCAAACATGCCGAGCTCAATGCGTGCCGTAAACAATCGTTGCAGCGCAACGTTGATGTCGGCTTCGGTGAGATAACCCTGTTTTACGGCGTCTACATATGGGATGTAGTCGTGGTCGTCAGTAACTTTCGCCGTAAAGTCGATGCATTCATTATCCATGCCGGTCTTAAGGCTGATCGCGGAGGCTTCTGCCTGCGATTGTTTATAGTGGTGGCCGCTAAAGATGTTGCGCACCGCTTCGCAATCGGACACGACGTAGCCTTTGAATTGCCATTTGTTTCGCAACTGATCCACCAGCAGGAAATCGTTCGCACAGGCCGGTTGTCCATTGATACTGTTGTACGCGCACATAACCGACGCGGCTTTTCCTTCCGTCACCGTGGCGCGAAACGCAGGCAGATATGTATCGAGCTCGTCGTGTTTGCTGACGGTGACATTGGCGGCGTGCCGCGTGCTTTCCGGGCCGCTATGCACGGCATAGTGCTTCGGCGTGGCGATGGCGCGATAGTAGCGCGGGTCGTCGCCTTGCATCCCTTGCACGAAGGCCACTCCCATGCGAGCCGCCAGGAACGGATCTTCACCGTAAGTTTCCTGGCCGCGCCCCCAGCGAGGATCGCGGAAAATGTTAATGTTCGGCGCCCAAAAATCCAGCCCTTCGAACATGTTGCTGTGGCCCATGCGAACGTCTTGCGCGTGCTTGATGCGTCCTTCCGTGCTGATCGCGATCGCCATGTCACGAATGCCGGGCACGTCGAAGGTGGCGGCTAAGCCAACCGGTTCGGGAAATTCCGTGGTCCCGTCTACCGCGACGCCATGCAGTGACTCGCTCCACCAATCGTAGGCGGGAACATCCAAGCGAGGAATCGGCCTCGCCTGATTCACCAGTTGCGATGCTTTCTCTTCTAGAGTCATCCGAGATATCAAGTCGTCCACGCGCTTGTCGATCGGCAAAGCCGGATTCAAATACGCGCGATCGTCCGTCGGGCCCTGTGCCCACGCGCTTGAACCGGCAAACAGCAACGGCGCCATCGCAACGATGAAAGCGGCCACGCCTTTCGTGCAGCTGTTTAAAAGCATTGTTTTCTCCTGAAATGACCGAACCAACCCGGAGGGGCAAACTACCCAAGGAGGCCCCGCAGCTCTGCGCCTTTACACCAAACAATTTTTACTGAAAGCTGTGGCCGCCCCAAGGCAAGCTATGCTAGCATACGCGCCAACGTTAGCGTACACGACGTACTGTTCTGCGGCTGTCAGGCGTTCCGTATCCGCTCTTCCCAAGAGGCGGTGCACCCCCGGAAACTTGCCTGATAGACTGGAGCGTTTCCGACGCGGTCAGAACCGGCGTGACGCCAGGGCGGCGAGTCGCAGTGCACGACGGCTCGTCGCCCTAACTATTATGCTATTCACCCTTACCCGCGTGACCTCTGGCGAAACTTGTCGCCCACTGCAACCCAGCATCTTTCGCTCGATGGCCACCCTGCTTGACGGTGGTATCGCACGGACTTACTCTGGCTCGGTCCTCGCTTGGTTCGCATCCATGAAGGCACATCGCTCGGCCTTGCTACGTTCGCTTCTTCCTATCGCCGCCATTTGTGTATTTTCAGTGCCGGCCCATTGTCAGGATTCCGGGGATCAAGGCACCCTCAATTTCGGTGATCGCGCGGAAATTTCTGTAACGGTAAGGAATTCCGCGGGAGAAATAATCTCCGCTCCGGTAACTGTAAAGCTTCTTAAGAACGGAATGCCGAGCGATCAGTCATCGACATCTCACGGGCGAGCCTTTTTTATTGCGCGTGGCTTTGGCGAGTTTACTGTGGCCGTCGAGGCCGCCGGTTACAAGTCAGCGCAAAAGGACGTGTCCGTAAGGGTGGCGGGAAAGTTCGAGGTAGACGTCAACCTGCAGCGCGAATTAGCTGCCAACGAGACCACGGTAGTTCCACAAAAACCTATTCTCGCCCCAAAAGCAGAGGAGGCCCTTACCAAAGGCACTCAGGCTCTGCGCGAAGGTAAACTCGACGAAGCCAAAAAATATCTCGACAAAGCGGTTCAGCTTGCACCAGGCAATCCCGATGTTCTCTACGTTCAAGGCATGCTCTTGATGAGGCAACACAATTGGGCGGCGGCGCAGTCCGTTCTGCAGAAGTCCGATCAGCTTGCCCCGAATCAAGCTCGGGTTTTGGCCGCATTGGGCATGACGCTTTGTAACCAGAAGATGTACGAACAGGCCATCCCTCCGCTGGAGAAATCTCTGCAATTAGAGGCGGCTTCTGGGTGGGAAACCGACTGGGCTCTCGCAAAAGCTTATTACTATCGTGGGCAGTATCAAGAGGCGCTGAAAATGGCCGAGTCCGCTCATGCCAACTCCCACACCTCGATTCCACAAGTCGAACTGCTCTTGGCGCAATGCCTAACTGCCGTAGGCCGCTATAGCGACTCTGCCCAAGTTCTGCGTGAGTTTTTGAAAGTGCATACCGACGATTCGGACACAGCCACCGCAAAACGCTGGTTAGACAACTTGGCCGCGAGCGGCAAAATTAATTAACGTCCTGAAGCCAAAAAGCCGCCATTGAAGAATCCAGCGCAGCGCTTCATCCGTGTTGCTCCAAACGATTCCGAGAAACAGAGGATTTACTCGTTCAGGTTGATGAACTCGGGATTTTCGTAACCCATTTTGCCCCTATCGCGAACCGCTATCACAGGTCCTTCAGCGCGGCGGAACAACACAGCGCGTCAATCTAGTCTGCTCATCAGAAAGGGAATCCGCCAAAAACATTCGGCGCGGCGGATGTTCTCCGCCGCGCCATCCCGGGGTGTAGGGTGTCGGGATATAGGGAAACTTAGAAGTACAGCTTCAAAGCCAGTTGGATCGTCCTCGGATCATACGCTTGCGTAATTTGGCCAAAGTTGGAGGAACCAAGGTTATTGCTGATGCCGTTGTTGAGGC
>DASXLU010000310.1:0-4186 GCA_036496065.1 Candidatus Acidiferrum sp. | reverse complement strand
GCGACAAAATTTCATGTGGGCGAATTGGACACGTTTGCGCGATTGGTTCACGCTACCTTGCTAAGATCGGAAGAGCCCGCCAGGCGAATGAAAAAAGATTTTTGGCAGGCGCAGCTCCGGGAGCAACGGGTGGAAGGAATTCAGATCAATACGCTGACGGACCGTAAAGTGGATACCGTCCTGGCGAGCCTGATAGCGGCTCTGGTCGCGTATGGCGGGAATGCTCCACACGAGGGCGACACGCCGATTCAGGCTCCGCAGATCCAGGAACTGACCGACACGCTGCGACTGATCGGCAACCTTACCCTGCCCATGGAGTCGGCTCGCGGTCTTTCTCCCGAAGAAGCCGCGCGCGCGATTCATGCATCGATGGAGCAAGCCAGCCGCGATACGGTGCGTATGCTGCTTGGCTCCATGACGCATTACAGCCCGCAGGAAGGCGAACCCCCGCAAGGTTATCTGCGGCGTCTGTCGCAGAGTTTGGTGCTGGAGTTCATGAGCTCCGAATTTGCCGAGGGAACGCTGGCTCCGGCCGGAGTACGCCCGATGCTCAATCGGCTTGGCGATGTGCTCGTTGCTGCTGGCGGCTATCATGGGCCGCACTCTTCACAGCATTTCTCTTCTCTCGCTTCCGCATGGGCTAACGATTCGTACCGCGAACAACTGATCGAGCGGTTCTGGCTGGAGCTGCCGCCGCGAGAAAAATCCGTAGTTCTGCGCGGCGCGGAGATTTGGTGCGTGCCGGTTACGGCGATTCGTCAGGTCTTATCCGCTTTGGTGGATGCTGGAGCGGATGCGCCGCGCCGCGAAGCTCGTAGCGTGGTGCTGAATTATTCTCGCCGCATGGAGCATGAGGATCCGAAGGCACGCCGCACCGTCGCTGCGGGATTAAGCGAATTGACGCCGCTGTTGGAATCTTTGTGGCCCAACCAATTGCCCGAAGAGTTGAGCCGCGCGACTTTGCAAGTCCTGGAGAAAGAGCCTGCGCCTGAAACCAGCGCCATGCTGGCAGGGTTCCTGGAAACGTTAGGGCGGATTTCTGTCAGCCGCGGCGACTTCAGCGGTTTCGAAAGCATACTGATCGGACTCGAAAAGCTTCCACGCGATGCCCAGCACGAGCATATGAGCGCCTTGGGACATCGTCTGGTAGCCAACGACCGCTGGATGCTGCTTGTCGACGCCTCGTTGGCGAATCGCGCACTGGATCCGGCGTTGCCGAGATTGCTGCAGCGCGATCCTGAACGCCTGCTGGACCGCCTTACGCTTCTGCTCACCGATCATCGCGGCCACGAAATGTTGCCGGCGATGGCGCGCATTCTGCGGGCGATTGGCGTACCAGCGCTTACGCTTCTCGAGACGCGGCTTTTTGAAGCGCGGCGGCAAAGAGTCAGCGCAGCCATCAAGTTGCTCGCCGCGGCTGACCCGGACCGCTTGTTGCGCGGACTGACTCGCGCGATGGCCAGTTGGGAATGGAATCTGCAGGATCTCGCGGTAAGCGAACTCGCGCGTCCTGCGAACAGCCCTTCTGTGCAAAGCACAGCGTTTGTTTTTTCGGCGATCCTCGCCGATGCGCATCCGCTGGTAGTGCCCATGATGATCGATCAGATCGGCATCGGCCAGGAAACCACGGCTGTTCCAATGCTGATGGAAATCGCCGCGGGCGAACACGAAATTTTGCGCGATCAATTTGTCCGCATTAAAGCCATCGAGGCGCTGGGCCGCATGCGCGCCACAGAAGCCGTCGAGATGTTGCGCCAGCTTGCCGGTAAGCGCGAGGGACTGACGTTCGTGGAACCAGCGGGCTTGCGCGCCGCCGCGGAAGACGCTTTGGCCATGATGGAAGAAGGTCCAGCTTCGGCTCGCGTGCGTGCAGCGTTCGAACCGGCAGCCGCGCCGTTGAATAACTTCGTGGTGCCGCGCCGTTACGCACGCATCCCACTCGAATCACCTTTGCGCGCCAATATTGGCAACCCGCAGCAAATGAGCGCCGCACGCGTAAAGACGATCAGCTTGGGCGGCGCTTATCTCGAATCTCCCAATCGACTGAGCATCGGCGATTCCATCCAACTCGAAGTACGCGCGGGAATGCGCAAGATTCACTTCACCGCAGTGGTTCGCAACCTGGGCAAAGACGGTGGCGGCGTGGAATTTGTGCACATGAAGGACGAAGATCGCGATCGGCTTCGCCGGCTGGTACAGAAATACATGCAGGTCTGAGCGAAGTAACTTCTTCTCTACTTATTATTCCTGCCAGTCCAATTAGAGATTCCTCTTCATTCCACGTAAACTGTGGCTGCTTCATCTATCTCATTCTCAAGGACTGATTCCTGATGAACTTGCAGCGTTCTTTCCTCTTCTTGTACGCAAAACAGTCGAACACGTTCCTGGTCGCACTCGCTCTTATCGTCTGCACGTTTGCGGCTTCATCTCTGCCTGCATTTGCTCAAGACGCCGCCGATGTTGCCAAGCCGGCTATGGCCGCCGCCGTCTGGGTGGAAAAACTGGATGCCAGCGGCAACACGGTGAAGCGCTCGTCTGGATTTGTGGTGAAAGACGGCCGGGTAGCTACTTCCTTCCGTTCCATCGACGGAGCAATGTCTTTGAAACTGATTTTCTCTGATGGCAAAGAAGTACGCACAGATCAGATAGCAGGCTTGAACCGTTATCAGGATTGGGTGCTCATCCCGCTGGAAGACAAAAGCCGACCAGGCCTGACGCTAGTTTCGAAAAAGAGCAGCGCGGGCGACCATTGCTACTGGCTGGAGGTGAAACCCGACGGCACTCGTTCTGTCGCCGATGGCCGGGTGACCGGTGTCACAACCAGCCGGCCTTGGGGCGACCGCATCGCGTTCTCAGGAAAGTTCAGCTATGCCGCATTGGGCGGACCGTTGCTCGATGCTCAAGGCCAGGTGATTGGGATTCTTGGCGGCGCTCTGCCCGAGGCCTACTTGCATGAAGGCGGAGCAACCGCCGCACAACCGGCAACTGCTTCACTGGCGGAAGGACAGCAAGCAGCCGCACATCCTGCAGACGCCGACGACGTTTACGAAGGCGCGAACGGAACGGCGATTGAGGCGAGCCTGCTGCCGCAAACCCTGCTTGCGGGCCCAAGGGCCTTGAAAGCTTTATGGGATAACGGGGACATGACTCCGCCGGTGACCAATTCCAAATATGTGCAGTCCGGGCTGATCACATCGAAAGATGACGCGAAAAAGAAGGGAGCGGAACGGGTCGGCGCAAGTGAGTTTAAGAAGAGCGTAGGAACCGCACTCGTGGTCATCTCTTTCGACAAGCAGGAAGCATTGAAGACCACAGCGCAGATCAAGATATTTGATTTCGAAAATCATCCGATCGCTGCGGGTGAAGTCGAAAAGTTCTCGCTAAAAAAAGGCACCGTTGCCGAGAAGAATTGGGACATTCCCGTCTCCGACCTGCCCGCGGGCATTTATCGCGTGGACATACTGATTGGCGACGGCATCGCCTGGCGCGAGTATTTTAAGGTCGCTGAGTAGAGGACAGGCTAAACCTTGCCAGTTCGGCCGAACGTTTCGAGCGTGCGGCCGGTTTGCGCAAAAAGCGACTCAATCCCGCTCATAACAACTTGGGCACCCCTCTTCCTTAAGTTTCGTCGCCTGAATCGCATAGCAGAATACAGTTGCAATGGCTCGCGCATTGCAGTACAAGCCAATTAATTCACTTTGTTACTGTTGTGGCCGTAAATTGGCGGGAACTCCCGCCGCCGCTAGGGGTAGCGGAAAAGCAACCAGGTTTCAACAAGGAGGATGGGTATGCAACGCAGGCAAGCGTTGTTTGCGTGTGTCATGTTGTGCGCAGTGATTTTATTTGTGGCAGGAACAGCACGAGCTCAAAACACAGCAACACTTTCAGGAGCAGTGACAGATCCGCAGGGATTGGCAGTGCGCGGCGCCAAAGTTACGATTACCAGCGCAGCCACCAGCGCGGAGCGCACGCTCGTGGCGGACGATGGCGGTCGCTTCACGTTTGTGGGCTTAGTCCCAGGCGAATATAAATTGCGCGTCGAAGGAGGTTCCAGCTTCTCGCTATACGAAATGCCCTCCGTCATGGTCACAGTCGGTCAGGAAGCCTTCGTCAACGTAAGACTATCATTGGGTACACAAACCCAAACCGTTACGGTAACAACGGAAAGCGCGCCGGTCGAGACCAC
>DASXLU010000309.1:0-11374 GCA_036496065.1 Candidatus Acidiferrum sp. | reverse complement strand
GTCAGTAACCGTTAAGGGTTACGTCCTCGATTCCGCTTGCGCCTTTACTAAGGGCTTGGACAAACCCATCAGCAAACAGTGTGCAATTTCTTGCGCCAATGCCGGCTCCCCGCTGGTCATCCTTGCGGAAGACGGCACAATCTACTGGCCCATCGCTGATTCCGTTCCTTCCAGCGGACAAAATCCCAAGCTTCTTCCGTTCGCTGGAGAAAAAGTCATCGTCAGTGGCAAGGTGTATCAACGCGGCGGCTCCAAAGCCATCGTCATCGATAAAATCGCACCCCAATCCGCAAAATAAACACCACCTCGCAGCAGGTGCCCCAGTCTCACCGTTAGGGTAGGAACCTGGGTCTTGGGGTAGACCTTTTCACTCTCCATCAATGCGGATCAATCCTGGGATTTCACCCGCCATGTAGTGGCCAGCCTTCAGGCTGGTTCCGAACAACCCAGTTCCCAGCAACAATTCCACTCACCAAACCCGACCTAACGCATAAACTTGCCGTCCCGTTTATCCTGAGCTGCGAAGGGCTCACCCTGATCGGCGAAGGAAGCGAAACGAGCGATCTGCTTTTTTCTTCTCTGCTCTTTTTTTCCCTGCACTGTTCTTCTCCGCGCTCTCTGCGTCTCAGCGTTGAGCTCGCACCCTCTTTCTTTCTCCGCAGGGTGCCGCACCCTTTGGTTTTTCAAGGGTGCGGGTTTAGAGTCAGATCCACCTCCTAACCTTTCCGTTTTGCCACCACCCCACCCGAAATGTCATCCCGACTAAAGAGCCGCGCAGTTCAGCGGCTCGCATCGGAGGGATCGCGGCAACACTTCCACTTCAAGCCGGGTGCCCCACCCTTGGTTTCTAAGGGTGGGTCTTGGGTTCCTCGCCATCATTCAACCAATCGCACAACGCGATGCTCAACCTGGGTGGCGCACTCATTACCGCCAATAACCTAGGCGCCCCCATCTCTTTGTTTTTTGTGTTCTTCCGTACCTAAATACCCATTGACAAAGATAACTAAATAATATACACATGGCTCATGTACAATCGATCCAGTTTCGAATGCCTCCCCGCCAATCCTTCCCTCCTGTTCCAAATCAGAACTCAATCTTTACTCCACGCACTCTCCCCCCCCGCACCCACTTCCCACTGCCGACTAACAACTGTCGGCTCTCTCCCCTAACTCCTTTCCCTACGTCTCTTACGCAAACCGTCCGCGTAAGTCCTTTCCCTGCCACTCTTACAAAATCACACCAGGGGTGGCACCACATTCGCCACTCGCTCCGCTTCACGAGTCACCAATCACGAGTCACGAGTTACGCCTTAACTCCTTTATTTCCCCTTGATACACGCCATATCCCCGTAACCCCTTTGTTTCCCCTTGATACGAAAAACATGGGGAGTAGGGTCCCTTGATCCGCACCCTTCGCGCCTTACCCAGTGACCCAAATTGGAACGACCACGCGCTTCGCACTCTTACCTAACGGCACATCGCCATCCCACGTTCTATTGACCACCACCTCCTCCCTCCGTAAACTGAATACTCAGTGTTCCGCAGCGCTGAGCTTCGCTCGACTCTCGCGCGCAAACATACTTTGTCAGGCGTGGTGCCCACGCGTAGGAGCTGAGCTGCATGGCATCAGTTGCAAATTCTCTATCTATACCCCTGCCCAACGGGGCTCGTCTTCAAATTCTCTCGTGCGTTCCGTTTGCCATCGTTCATCTCGCGGCTCTGTCGATATTTTTCGTGCATTTCCGCTGGTCTTATCTGATTACCTGCCTGGCCGTCTTCCTCGTGCGCATGTTTTTCGTTACTGCGGGATATCACCGCTATTTTTCGCACCGTTCTTTCAAGACCAGCCGCTGGTTTCAATTCGTCATCGCCGTTATGGCCACTTCTTCCACGCAAAAAGGCGTGCTCTGGTGGGCCGCTCATCACCGGCATCATCATCGCTTCTCGGATCAGGAAGAAGATCTGCACTCGCCAACGCTTTTCGGATTTTTCTGGGCGCACATCGGCTGGATTCTTTCCGACAGATACAATGGCACGCGCATCGATTACATCGGCGACTTCGCCAAGTTTCCCGAGCTGCGCTGGCTGAACAAATATTTTCTGGTGCCGCCCGCTATTCTCGGCGTAACCCTGTATCTCATCGGCGGTTGGGGACTGTTCGCGTGGGGCTTCTGCCTCAGCACCGTGATCCTCTGGCACGACACCTTCACCATCAATTCGCTTTCGCATCTTTTCGGACGCCGTCGCTACGACACCAGCGACACCAGCCGCAACAACTGGCTGCTCGCCATCCTCACCCTCGGCGAAGGCTGGCACAACAATCATCACCACTATATGGCTTCCGCGCGCCAAGGCTTTTACTGGTGGGAAGTCGATTTCACCTACTACGTTTTGAAAATGCTCTCGTGGTTCGGCATCGTTTGGGAACTTCGCAAAGTTCCACCTCATATCCTGAACGAAGGACAGCTACCCGCTTAGCCTCGCCTCCGCCAGCGCACCATACATCCAATTTGACCCTTCGTCTCAGCCGCGGGAGACCGTATCCGCGCCGTTTCCCGGCATGTCCGTGTAGTATTCTGTTTCAGGTCGCCACTGGCGGCCGTTGCCTATCCGTTAGGAGCCTTCCATGACCAACCCAATTGGCGAACTCAATCCTCCCATGCGGCTGCTGATGACGCCGGGGCCGTGCTCGATCGACCCGCGCGTTTATCGCGCCTTGGCCTGTCCCATCGTCGGCCATCTCGATCCCTGGTTTCGCGGCTGCATGGAAGATACGCAAGTCCTGATGCGCCAAATTTTCCAGACCGAAAATCGTGTCACGTTTCCGCTATCCGCGTCCGGCTCGGGAGGAATCGAAGCCTCGGTCTTGAATTCGCTGGAACCCGGCGACGAGGCCATCTGCTGCGTCAACGGATTATTCTCGCAGCGCATGCATGTGATCGCGCAGCACACGCCCGCGAAACTTCATTTGGTAGAAGCGCCCTACGGCAAACCCATCGATGCCGAGGAAGTGCGCAAGGTCGCCAAGGGCCGCAACATTAAAATGATCGGCTTCGCGCACGGCGAAACTTCTTCGGGCGTCGTGACGCAAATCGATCCAATCCGCAAGGTGGCCGATGAATGCGGCGCGTTGCTCGTTGTCGATACCGTCGCATCGCTTTGCGCGGAACCGCTGGACGTCGACAAACAGCGCATAGACATTTGTTTCAGCGGCTCGCAAAAAGCCATCAGCGCTCCTCCGGGCATGTCTCCGATTACCGTGAGCCCGCACGCGGAAGAAATTTTTCGCAATCGCAAAAGCAAAGTGCAGAGCTGGTATTTCGATCTTTCCACCGCGATGAATTATTGGGGCAAAGATCGCCTGTACCATCACACCCCACCAATCTCTCTGATTTATGCTCTGCGCGAAGCGATGCGTATCGTGGTTGAAGAAGGTCTGGAAAATCGCTGGAAGCGTCACAAGCTTAATCAACTTGCGCTCGTCGCCGGTGTGGAAGCCATGGGCCTGAAACTTCTGGTCGAGAAACCAGCGGACCGCTTGGTTACAGTGACCGCCGTAATGATTCCCGCTGGAATCGATGACGCAAAACTGCGCGGCCAACTGCTCGATGAATTCAACATCGAAATCGCCGGCGGCATCGGCGCGCTCAAAGGACAAATCTGGCGGCTCGGCCTGATGGGCTACTGCAGCCAGAAGCCGTTCGTGCTGCAATTGCTCGCCGCCATGGAAAAAGTTTTAATTGATCAGGGCCACCGCATGTCCCCCGGCGCAGGCGTAGGCGCCGCCATCGGCGTGTACACCAAATCCCCAGCCGGAGCAGCAATTGGCGAAGTCCCAGTCTCCGCCGCCCGCTAGCTGCGCAGCGCGAAGCCGGCTGGCGAGTTGTTGTTCTGGTGTTGTAGGGGCGCAGCACTGCTGCGCCACTCTCGCCCAGGCGCAAGATTTGAGTCGCAGGCCAGGAAGTTTTTGAGCTTAACTCGGCAAGGAAGCGCTGCCGACATTGGGTGAAATGGAGTTAACCGGCGAATCTCACTGCCCGCCGTAATAACCCTGGCGGGCCTGCACTTTAAGGTCTTTCTGCTTCGTGGCGACGTGAATTTTGTGGTATCCGGGTTCCGCGCCTTTATCGGGTGTGTATCCCAGGCTGTATTGATTGCGCAGCCCTTCTTCGATGTCGGAATAAATTTTTTCGATGGGCTCTTTTTTAGAGACCTGGAAAAGCCGCCCGCCGGTTTTCTCGGAAATTTCCTCGAGAATGGATTTGCCGTCGGGCCGTTCGCGCGAAGAATCTTTCCGCTTGGGTGCGCCGTACGGACCGCCGCGTTGTTTGCCTTGGTCGTCAAAATCTTCGTCGGCAAAAAGCACGGAATAAATCACCGTGTCGGCTCGCTGCGCTGACTCGATCGCTTCATCGACGGTTTTTTTGCTGCCGCGATCCACGCCGTCGGAAAGCACGATCAGAACTTTGCGGCCTTGCTGCTTGCTCATTAATTCATCTGCGGCAAGAAACACTGCGTCATACAGCAAAGTGGTTGCGCCGCGCCCCAAACTGCTTTCTTCTTTTCGCCGGTTCGGATGGAATTCGGAGCTTTCCAGTTGCCGCAAAGCGGATTGCAGTTTGCCGTGATCGGCGGTGAAATCGCGAAGCAATTCCACTTCGCGATCAAACTGAATCACGAACGCAGAATCTTTTTCCGCGCGCAACAAATGATCAAGAAAAGCAAAACTTGCACTTCGCTCGCCTTCGAGCGAAGTGCCCTGGCTCAGACTCGTGTCCACAAGTAGTCCGAGGCGAAGAGGCACATCGCTTTCTTTCGCAAAATAATTAATGTTTTGCGGGCGTCCATCCTCATCCACGACAAAATCCTGTTTCATTAAATTACTTACGATTTGTCCGCGTTTATCGCGCACCGTCGCCAGAATGCTGACGGCCTTCACTTGCAATTCGATCTGCGGATCCTGCTGGCCAAGGGCGTCGCCACCGAAAAGACACAAAATCAGAAAGCCGGAAAGCGCCGCTTTCCAGGAGTGGAGCAAGGGTCGAGAAGAAAGAAAACGAGCAGGCACGGTGTTCACGCAACTCCAATGTTCGGCGCACAAATCCGATATTCGATGTTCTCAAGGGCAAAATCGAAAATCAATTTAGGTGCAACCGGAACCGGTTGTGTCGCGGTTGCGGCAGTGACGGAATCCTCGCGAGTGCCCTGGAGACAATCAGCAGGCGCAATCTTTACGTTCGCGGTGACGAAGTCGGATGAGATGTAAACGGAAACAATGATCGGGATAAAAGCCAAATGGTGTATGCCCCGTAGCCAGGAAATAAGATGCTGGCAGTACGCGGAAAGTTTAAGTACACTCTTAGCTGGCTATTCTGATCCCTTCGGAATGGCCGGACGCAGGAAACGGATATGGATATGTCCACCATCGCAGTCTCCCACCAATCGCTGTAGCGAACGACCCTCTGTTTTTCTCCTAATTTAATTTTTTTGGCAGCCGCGCGACTGGCGCATCATTTCGCGTAGAAAAGTTGGATTGTGATGCTCGTAGTGGAATCAACTGCAAGTGCAAAACCGCCAGGCTTGTGGACATCGATCCGCGAATCGCTACGCGGGTCGCATCAGGATTACACGACAGGGAATCTGAACCGCGCCATCCTGCTTTTGGCCATTCCGATGGTATTGGAAATGGTGCTGGAGTCGCTGTTTGCCGTCGTCGATGTGTTTTGGGTCGGGCGGTTGGGCGCGAACGCGGTTGCGACGGTGGGGCTGACGGAGTCTTTGCTGAGCCTGGTGTTTGCGGTGGGATTCGGGCTGAGCCTTTCGACGACAGCCATGGTTGCACGGCGCATCGGCGAGAAAGATCCGGAAGGCGCGGCAGTCGCGGGAATGCAAGCGATTGTCGTGGGGCTGGCGACGTCTGCGATTATCGGGATTCCGTGCTGGATTTATGCTCCGCGTTTGTTGCAATTGATGGGAGCTTCGCCGGAAATCGTTGCGGTGGGTTCGGGTTACGCGCGGATTGCGCTGGGAGGTTGCGGCGCAATCGTAATGCTGTTTCTGAACAATGCAATTTTTCGAGGAGCGGGAGACGCAGCCACGGCAATGCGCCTGCTGTGGGTGTCGAACGTCCTGAACCTGATACTTGATCCTTGTTTTATTTTTGGCTGGGGATTTTTTCCGAAGCTGGGCGTCACCGGGGCAGCGGTTGCAACATTTCTTGGCCGAAGCATCGGAGTGCTTTTCCAGTTTTACCGGCTGTTCCGTGGCACGGAGCGAATCCGGATTCTACAGAAACAGATTCGCGTGGATCTCGGAGTTTTGTGGCGGCTGGTGCGCGTATCGCTTACCGGAATCCTGCAATTTGCGATTGCGGACATGAGCTGGATCGGACTGGTGCGTATCGTCAGTATTTTTGGCTCGGCGGCATTGGCGGGCTACACCATCGGAATCCGCATCGTGATTTTCGTAATTCTGCCCAGTTGGGGACTGAGCAACGCAGCAGCAACGCTGGTGGGGCAAAATCTTGGCGCAAAACAACCGGAACGCGCGGCCGCATCCGTGTGGCGAACGGGATTTTACAACATGATTTTTCTGGGAACGGTAGGCGTATTTTTCGGGATTCTTGCGGAGCCGATTATCCGGTTATTTACCAACGATCCCACGGTAATTCCGCTGGCCGTTTCGTGCTTGCGGATTTTGAGCTACGGAAACATTGCGTATGCCTACGGCATGGTGATGCTGCAGGCATTCAACGGAGCCGGTGACACGGTTACGCCCACGATTGTGAATTTCTTTGGGTTCTGGCTGCTGGAAATTCCGCTGGCTTACGCGCTGGCGATCCCGGGGCACATGCAGGCGAACGGCGCGTATTATTCGATCGTGATTGCGGAGGCGGCGATTGCAGCGGCGGGGATCGTGTTGTTTCGGCGAGGGCGTTGGAAGCTGCAGAAGATCTGAACGTGGCGTTGGGTTGATGGGGCGGCTACCTTCCGCTACAGCGTCCGAGCCTTCAGGGGCTAAAGCCCAGTTTTGGTGGGGGCTGAATGTCGCGGTTAAAACCGCGACCTACAAAGAGCAGCCGTAGAATCGCAGGCCCGCCTCCCTTCCGTAGTCAGGGTAAACAGAAGGCCGCCCCTACGCGGACGGTAATTTCAGGAAAGAGTTTGCGGCGAAAGGGATTGGGCGACTGGCGGGCTTGCGACGCTCAGCGTGTCGGTGTAGTCGGCAATTTCTTTTTGCAGCGAAGCACTGGCGACCGGCTTGGCCAGAAAACTGTCCATTCCGGCGGCCAGGCAAAGTTGGCGATCTTCTTCGAATGCATTTGCGGTAAGCGCCACGATGCGCAGATGGTGATCGCTGCCGAGTTCGCTTTGGCGAATTTGCCGGGTGGCTTCCAGGCCATCGAGCAGCGGCATCTGCATATCCATGAAGACCATATCGAAATGGTCCTTGCGCACCAAGGCGATCGCTTGTTGACCATGCGCGGCGACAGCCACGCTGTGTCCTAGCTTTTCGAGCATGCGGCAAATGACCCGCTGATTTACCGCGTTGTCTTCCGCGACAAGAATGCGCAGAGGACGGCTCTGCGTGAATTGGATGGAATCCGCAACAGCGACGGTGGAAGCCTGTACATGTTCCGAAATTTCCTGAAGAGCTGCAGCAAGCGCTTTCCGGAGAAGGGGCTTTCGCAAATAGACGACGTGCGCGCGAATTTGCGGCGAAGCATGCTGAAAACCGAATGGCGGCTGGATGACGACAATGGGCATCGCACTGGGAAAGAGACTGGCAAAATTTTCGAGGAATGCGCGCAGGTGAGCACAGTCTGTTGTCGGCGCACAGACCAATGCATAAAATTTTGGGCCGGGGCCGCCTTGAACTAATTTAATGGCCTCTTCGCAAGCGGACGCAACAACCACTTCGGCGCCCCACCGTTCCAGCAAATTCCTCAGTTGGTGAGCGTCGATACTTTTTGTGGCAGACACCAAAACGCGCTTGCCCGCAAGAGGCTTGATCCGAGGAAGATCCAATTCGGCGAGTTCTTCACGGCTCGCTGGTTGTAACGGCACGCAGAACGAAAAGCGGCTACCCCGGCCGGGTGCGCTGGCCACCTTGATTGAACCGCCCATGAGACGAACGAGTCTCTCGGAAATGGAAAGACCGAGGCCGGTACCTCCATAGCGTCGAGTGGTGGACATATCAGCCTGGGCAAAAGCTTCGAATATGCGTCGCTGATGCTCACTGGAAATACCGATGCCCGTGTCCTCGACCTCAAACTCATAAACGACGCGGCCTGTGTCGTCGAGTTTCGGGCGGAGGCGAATCGAGATTGCTCCCTGCTCGGTGAATTTCAGGGCATTGGAGGCCAAGTTGGTGAGAATCTGGCGAAGCCTCATTGGATCGCCGCGAAAAAGAAGCGGAGTGTCAGAGGCAACTTCCCAACAAAGATCGATGGGCTTGTTCTGCGTGCCGGATGCGAGCATCTGCAGCGTGTCTTCGATGCAGTCCTCGGGGGAGAAAGGAGTGGACTCGAGTTCCAGCCGACCGGCTTCGATTTTGGAAAAATCAAGAATGTCGTTCAGCAAACGAAGCAGCGATTCACCCGATGACTTGGCAAGCTGCAAGTATTCACGTTGCTCGGCGTTTAAGGGCGTATCAAGAGCCAGGGCGGTCATGCCAAGAATGCCGTTCATGGGCGTGCGAATTTCGTGGCTCATGTTGGCGAGAAATTCGCTTTTGGCGGTGTTGGCAGCTTCCGCCACTTCTTTCGCGCAGCGAAGCGCATTTTCCTGTTGTTTCCTGTAGGTACGGTCGACGAATGCAACGACCGCACCGGTAACGCGACCCTCTCGCTTCAACGGATGAGCCCAAATCTCCGCAGGAAAGCTGGTGCCATCGCTGCGCCACAGAAAGCCATCCAGTTCATGGTATTTTTTCCCGGATTGTGCCGCTTTCGAGACGCCACATTGGTCCGCCGGATAAGGATCGCCGCCCGGGTGGGAATGGTGACAAAGATTATGAAACACACGGCCAAGAACTTGCTGTGGGTGCGCAAAGCCGAGTGCTCGTAACGCGGCAGGATTCATGAAGGTACAAATGCCGTTGGGATCCACGCCGAAAAGCCCTTCTGCTGTGGATTCAAGAATTAATCGGACGCGTTCTTCTTCTTCGCCGAGGCGATGTTCCGCTTCTTTCCGTTCTTCGATCATCGAGCCAACCAGAAGACCGGTAAGCGAAAGAATCAGCATCAGAAACTGGACGAAGGCTAGGCTTTCGAGTTGGCTGGGCGCAAAGCGCATGGTGAGCGCAAGCCCGGTATCAAGAAGCATGAGCCCCAGCATGGTGGCGCGGAGTCCTTGCCGAGTGGCAATCCAGATGATGGGAAGAAATAAAAGATAAAAAAGATGAGCGCTGCGCGAGAAGCTGTTGCCAAAAATCACAAAAAAGAGGAAGCAACAAGTTATAAGGACCAGTACATTTTCCAGAATGAGGCTGGGCGTGTTTTTCGCGCGCTGGTGCAACAAGGAACCGCAACTCTCTTTCGATCCTTGATGCAGAAAGTTGCGTAAACGGGGCAAAACAAACTCGAGAAGCAGGGGAGTGAAACTGAAGAGCGCGACCGCGTCGCCCATCCACCAGTTGAAGGCGGCCTGCAAATAATCAACGGCCGGAATTTCGCCGTCGTAAACCAGGATTGCGGTACCGACAGTCGCACATATCAATGAAGCCAGCAGCGACACACCCAGGAGAGTGACGACCTGACGAATGGTATGGAGACGGCGGTCTGGTGGCAGACGTTTGCGCAAGAACGAGGCAGCGGTGGCGTAGACTGCGGGCACGAATGGATTGAGGAACAAAAACGGCACGCTCAAAACTGGTTGGTGGTAGTTGATGAGGCCTGACAGGAATCCCGCTGCAACAATACTCGGAATCGCCTCAGAGCCGAGCCCAACCATCAACGCTAGTCCCAAGCCGACTGGAGGATACCAGGCGCTGATATTCGGCCATATCTGGAGATAGACGGTAGTGCGGTCGAGCAAGACGTAGATGACGATGCACGCGAGGGCGAAGGAAGTTTGGCGGGTCCAGAGCCATTTGGAGGGCAAATATTTTGCGGAGAGTGTCAGCGGCGGCGAGGATTGTTTGGTGGGATTTAGCGGAAGAACCAAGGTGCCGGGATGAGAGAGCGTTAATTCGGGTTGTTCCGTGCTGGCACGCGCGGGACCATTTTCAGACGGCTCTCGCAGTAATTTGTCAGAAGGACTCACGACGACTGCTCCCATATCTTCTCCCTTGTCAGCGCCTTGCCAAATGCAGGGCGCGGCTGAGTTCGAGGAGAGTAGGTGCCGCCGAGTAATGGGAGCAGTTGGAGTGCCGAAGTGAGGAGGAAAGAGGGATTGGGGTAGCGGGCAAATCGACGAGGGAATCATCGGACAAAAAGCGTCCGATGGAGGAGTGTACCTCACTTCGTACGGAATGACGGATTGGCGAGCGGCTACATGAAGAACAAGTGGCGGGAATAGACCCAAGAGCACAGACAGGAGTGTCTGTGCCACAGATGTGCGTGCCAAGAATTTGTGGCGCCGGCCCGCCTCGGAAGGCGGCTTCTATGAAAGCGGACGGGCGCGGAGAGCGGAACTGCGTGCGGCGGATTGACAGTTTGATGGGGGTAATGAACACTAGACGGGATTGATTTTGTAGCGAGAGAGGGAATTGTGCCGTCACTGCCGGTTTTAGCGAATACGGGCGCGATGAATCAGTTCATCGGGCCTTTCGAAGTTACGTCCAAGCTTACGGGGCATGTGTACGACTGCCGCTTCTCGCACATCTGGAATGCGATTGCTACGCGGCACAGCGACACGATCGATGCGAAGTTTACGGTGGACGGTACCGGGCGGATCGTGGGTCTGGCACATACGGCGTTCGTGGAGTTTCGTGCAAAAGTTGGCCGCGACGTAACCGACCGCGAGGCAAGTTTTGTGGCCGCGGAATATTTGCGGGAAAGACTGGAAGAAGAAGACGAGCGCGCGCTGTACGATGTTCCTCACGATGAAGTGCGGCGTTTGATCACACTGGCGGGAATCAAGTAGGCAGGTTCGCGTTCCAACCTAAAAATTGAGTGAGGAATTTACGGCAGCCCGTTGCGTTAGGGAAGAGTAAAGCAGATCCCTCGCCGCGCTCCCTTCACGGATCAGGGCAGGCGGGATGACAAGTGTTGACCAGGGCGCGTGCGAGATGGACTTAGCTTTGAAATCTTGCGGACGTGGGGTCCAGCGTGCTGGACTCCTACTGAGAGCTACTGCGGGTGACGGTGCGATTTTGTTTAGGACGAGCTTACCTGCGTGGGATCAGGCTCGGCGCGAAACGGTGCGAGCCGC
>DASXLU010000308.1:0-4267 GCA_036496065.1 Candidatus Acidiferrum sp. | reverse complement strand
TGCAGTTAATCATTCTATACAAGCGCGCAAATTTCGCGAACAATCCTGACGCGTTGCTCGTGATGCCATTCAAATTTTCACTATGCCGCACAAAAGTTTTGGAAAAAGCGCGCGCATCGCGGAATTTCATGGAACGCGTTAGGTCGAGTCCCATTGCAACCAGCTCTTCGTAAAAGCTAAGTGACGGAATCCTGGTAGCAATCGCAAGCAGGCAGAGGATCGAGAGGTTAGCGACTCGCGGCAGCATACGTGGATACGAGACGAAACCAATAGGCTTCGAGCACCCAGTGCGGGGCGGGGGATCCTCGCAAACCACTCCAAATGGGCTGGTTGCAAAATACATCGCCGGGTAGCGCCACAGCATCCAATACCTAAGGCTAAAGTGAAGCAAAATAAGGGCGAAATGACTGGTTGCTGTCATGAAACATTTCGCCGAGTTTTACGTCTTAGCTAATGAGGATTGGTTATGCTGGTTACGTTGGAAAAGAGAAGGAAAATGTTGAATCTGCAAAAATTACCGCCAGCAATTGAGGACCTGCGGACACATTCCGCGGAACAACTGGCGGAACTGCGCCTGCTTCTGAATGCAGGCCATACAGGGCGGCCTGACAAACGGCGGCCGGGTTTCTATGAATTGGATGGCGTGGCGAATGTGTATTACATTTTCCGCTATCCTTCGGGACATAAGGTTCTGCTGCTGGCGGCCTGGCAAAAGGAAAGCGATCCAGTGGCCGAGATGGTAGCGTATTCGTGCCCCGCGGCGTAAACGCGGTTGCGTAGTTCACACGAAATCACAAATCTAAAAACGCCAGTTCCAGAGAAGCGGAGAATCCTGTCGATTCGCCGCTTTCTCTTTTTTTGGCGCTGCCGCTACTTCTTCTGGTCCTTGTCGAGCTTCATCGAGGCGGAATTGATGCAGTAGCGCAAGCCGTTGGGACCTGGACCGTCGTCGAAGACATGCCCCAGGTGCGCTTCGCATTTGCTGCAGCGAACTTCCGTACGGTTCATGCCGTGGGAATGGTCGGATTCTTCCTCGATCGCCGCATCTTTGGCTGGCGCGGTGAAACTTGGCCATCCGCATCCTGAGTGAAATTTGGCTTCCGAGCGAAACAACGGCTCGCCACAGCACACGCACTTATAGGTGCCGGGAGTGTCGGTCGACTCATACTCGCCAGTGAAAGGTGGTTCGGTTCCCTTTTGCCGGGTGACGTAGAACTGATTTGGCGTGAGTTCCTTCTTCCACTCGCTTTCCGACTTCTGAATTTTCTCTGCCATGGCGCCTCCTTGGGGTGCCGATATCGCTATATCGCCGTCGCCAGTATCAGATTCGGCGCAGTACCTTGACGTTTCACGCACCGAGCCAAATGATAGAAAGTACGTCCTTACAAGAACTTACCCTATGTCGAACACCTTGGAACAACAGTTCGTTCAGAAGCGTCGGAGCCGAAGGGCTAAGATCGCGCGGCCGCTGCGGGTGAGGCCTTCTGACCCCAAAGACGACCACTTCGAAGACCTGCCGACGAGCGTAAATGCATCGAAAGAAGGCATTTACTTCATCACTAGGCGCGAAAAGTATTACAAGGGTATGCGCGTATTCGTGACGTTTCCGTTCACTTCGCGACATGATCCGATGAATTGTGAGTATGTAGGCGAAATCGTCCGGGTGGAGGCCCTTCCTAACGGCAAGTTCGGCGTCGCGGTCAATCTGCTGATGACGGTTAATTACACTTCCTAGCAATCAGCGTATTCAAGACTTCGATTCGGACATGCGCGTTTTTTGGCTGGCAGCTTAGGCGGTATTTGTGTATTTTGGGGTGGACATGATTCATCGGGCGCATCGACACCAGCATCATCACGGCTTCCGGCCGCGCCCGTTCTGGTCTGCATAGCGCTTTCAAGTACAGAGCACTTATCAGCCCGCTGGCGCGCACCGCTCCAGCGGGATTTTTGTTTTGGGGAGATGTTTGATGGAACTGGCGTTCGAGAAGACGGGCGGCTTGATTCCCGCGGTGATTCAGGATTGCCGCAACGGCGAAGTGTTGATGCTGGGCTTCGTAAATGCAGAGGCCCTGGAAGCTACGCAACGGACGGGTGAGGTCCATTTTTATAGCCGCTCGCGGAATCGGCTGTGGAAGAAGGGCGAAACCAGCGGCCACGTGTTGCGCGTGAAAGATGTGCGCATCGATTGTGACGCGGATGCTTTGCTGATTCAAGTGGAGCCATTGGGACCGGGCGTTTGCCACGAGGGTTATCGGAGCTGTTTTTTTCGGGAGCTTAATGCGGACGGCTCTGCGCGAGTTATCGCAGAACGTGCGTTTGCGGTGGAAGATGTGTACGGCAAGAAGGGGGCGGAATGAGTCTGCTGAAGCTGGGGATTCCCAAGGGCAGTCTGCAAGATGCCACCATTGATTTGCTGGGACGCGCGGGATGGAAGGTGACGATCAGTTCGCGCAGCTACGTGCCGAATATTGATGATGCAGAGATCAATTGTTTGCTGGTGCGGGCGCAAGAGATGGCGCGATACGTTGCATCCGGCGCGCTGGATGCGGGAATCACGGGCCATGACTGGGTCGTGGAAACACAAGCTGACGTGATCGAACTGGCCGAACTGGTGTACGCCAAGCAGCGGCTGGCGCGTGTGAAATGGGTGCTGGCGGTACCGGAAGATTCGAACATTCGCGAACCGCTTGACCTGGAAGGCAAGACGATCGCGACGGAGGTTGTGGGAATTACGGAAAAATATCTGGCGGCGCACGGAGTGAAGGCGCGAGTGGAATTTTCGTGGGGCGCGACGGAGGTGAAAGTGCCGCAACTGGCCGATGCGATTGTGGAGGTGACCGAAACGGGTTCGTCGCTGCGAGCGAATCGTTTGCGGATACTAGGTACGGTGCTGGAGTCGTCGACGGTATTCATCATGAATCGCAAATCGGCGGAGGATGCGGGAAAACGGCTGAAGGCCGATAATTTGGTGCTGATGCTGCAAGGGGCGATCGCAGCGGCGACACGAGTGGGTTTAATGCTGAACGTAAGGCGCGAAGATCTCGCGTCGGTGCTGGCGGTTCTACCGGCGCTGAAGAATCCGACGATTTCGACGCTGAGCGATTCGGATTGGGTGGCGGTTAACACGATTATTGAGGAAGCGGTGGTGCGGCAGATTCTGCCGAAATTGAAGGCCGCGAATGCGCAAGGGATTGTGGAATATCCTTTGAACAAGATTGTGCTGTGATGATGCGGATCCTGAAACTTACGGCGAAAATGGAAGCGGCGCTGGCGCGACTGCGCGAAGGGCGAAATCGTTCGGCTCAGAAAGCTGCAGCGCGGATTGTGAGTGATGTACGCGCGCGTGGGGACGTTGCGCTGGAGCGATGGACTGAGAAACTTGATGGAACGGATATTCGAGGCGGCAGGTTGTGGATTTCCATTGATGAATTGGCGGCGGCGAAAAAAAGAGTCAGCGCGGACTTCTTGCGCGCAGTGAAGCATGCGGCGGCGAATGTGCGGCGAGTGGCCGAGAAACAGATGCCGCAGGAATGGACGCTGCAGGTCGAGCCCGGCGTGACGGTTGGACAGATGGTGAGTCCGCTGGACTCGATCGGATGCTACATACCGGGCGGGCGATTCGCCTTGGTGTCGACGTTGGTTATGACGGTGGTGCCGGCACAGGTGGCAGGTGTGAAGAAAATTGTGGCGGTGTGCCCGCATCCCAACGATGAATTGTTGGCTGCGGCGCATGTTTTGGGCGTACGGCGACTGGCGCGAATTGGTGGCGCGCAGGCGATTGCGGCGCTGGCGTACGGTACGAAGCGAGTGCCGCGCGTGGAGAAAATTTGCGGGCCTGGAAATCGCTACGTGACCGCGGCGAAGCAGATTGTCAGCTCGGACTGCGCGATTGATCTGCCTGCGGGGCCGACGGAGGCTATCGTTCTGGCAAATGGCGGCGATGCGCGATTCATCGCGGCAGATATGCTGGCACAGGCGGAACACGCCCCGGATGCGGGAAGTTATCTGGTCACATCGTCGATGAGATTTGCGCAACGTGTACAACGAGAGGTTTCGGCACAGCTAGGGAAACTTGCGCGCACAAATCCCGCACATATTTCCGTGGAGAAGACGGGAGCGATTCTGTTGGCGACATCGTGGAATGAGGCATGCGAGTTTGTGAATCGCTTCGCGCCGGAGCATTTGAGTTTGCCGGAGAAGAATTCCAGCGCGCTACGGCGGATTCGGTCTAGTGGAACAATTTTTGTAGGGCCACTGAGCGCGCAAC
>DASXLU010000307.1:0-3029 GCA_036496065.1 Candidatus Acidiferrum sp. | reverse complement strand
TGATCGAAAGCAAACTCAAACCTACCGGGGCGGAGTACACTAAACTTCATTCGTTCCTCTTTTCTACGGAGGCCTAGTTCGCAATGTCTGGAGTACTGCCCACAGGTGTCCTGCTGATTGTTGGCGGATATCTACTGGGGTCCATTCCCTTTGGGATTGTGTTGGCGCGGCTTTTCGCCGGGGCGGACGTGCGCGCGGCCGGCAGCGGCAATATTGGCGCGACAAACGTGGCGCGCGTCGCTGGACCGCTGCCCGGAATTCTCACACTGCTGCTCGACGCCGTGAAGGGAGCGCTGGCCGTCTGGCTCGCCGGACGCATCACCGATCACAACGCAAAATGGATGATGCTTGCAGGGCTTTCTGCGCTGATCGGCCACTGCTTTCCCGTATGGCTGCGATTCAAGGGCGGCAAAGGCGTTGCAACCGCGCTGGGCGTATTTGCGGTGCTCTGCCTTCCTGCTGCGATAAGCGCGCTATTGTTTTTCCTCGCCGTCGTGGGAATCTGGCGGTACGTTTCTCTCGGTTCGATCGCCGCGGCCGCAGCGATGCCTCTGTTGATTTATTTTCTTTGGGCTCCACCGCATGCGCCGCCCCTGGTCATCACGTTTGGAACGCTCTTCGCGTCGACGCTGGTTATTTACAAGCACGATGCGAATTTGCAGCGACTCGTCGAGGGCACGGAGAAGCGATTCAACCTCGGCAAGACCAAGGATGAATCCCAGTGACCAAAATCGCCATCCTTGGAGGCGGCAGTTGGGGCACGGCGTTGTCCGTAGTTCTGTCGCATAGCCGCCGCATCCATGAGATTTCGCTATGGGTGCGCGAGCCCGAACTCGCGGAAATGATTTCCAATGCGCACGAGAACAAAACGTACTTGCCGGGCATTGCGATACCAACGGCGGTCCACTCGACGACCAACTTACAGGAAGCGTTACGCGGGGCTCCCATCGTCATTAGTGCAATCCCTTCCGCTCATGTACGAAGCGTCTTCACGCAGGCCATGCCAGCGATTCCACCGGAAACCGTTCTGGTCAGTGCTACCAAGGGACTGGAGCCTACAACCCACTTGCGGATCAGTGAGGTACTGGAGCAGACCTTTTCGTTGCGCTTCGTGCCGCGCATCGCCGTCCTTTCAGGCCCGTCCTTTGCCTTAGAAGCGGCTCGAGGCGAGCCCACTGCCGTGGTGATCGCTTCTCGCGATCGCGCGCTTGCGGCATTTCTACAGGAAGAGTTCTCTGGCTCTACGTTTCGCTTGTACACAAATGAGGATGTGCTCGGCGTCGAACTGGCCGGCGCAATGAAGAATGTCATCGCTATCGCGGCTGGTGCGTGCCAAGGGCTCGGACTCGGCTCGAATACCCTGGCCGCGCTCCTCACTCGAGGTCTCGCGGAAATGGCCCGGCTCGCGGTGGCATTGGGGGGCCATCCGGAAACGTTGAGCGGCCTCGCCGGACTTGGAGATCTCGTGCTTACGTGCCATGGGGCGCTGAGCCGCAATCGGCGCGTGGGTTTCGAACTTGGGCAGGGTCGCTCTCTCCAGGAAATCTTGTCCGGGATGACCATGGTAGCGGAGGGCGTGGGAACTACCGCCGCGCTGTTGGCGCTGGCTCGCGACCACCGCATCGATCTGCCGATTACCCAGCAGGTACACAGCATCCTGCACCTCGGCAATGCCCCCCGCGACGCCATCCGGGCGATCATGGAAAGGCCTCTGCGGAGAGAATAGGGCGTTGGGTTAACCGTTCCGGTACGATTGAACTAGTTGCACTTGCGCGTCGCCTGTACCTTCGGCCAGCCCTGTTTCTCACCCAATTCTTCTAAAATTTGTATATTGCAATGGCGCTCGCACTCCCATCTCTGTTGACGCGCCTTCGCTCTGGACGCGTGCGGATACTCTGGCTCGTGCTCGGCGCGTTGTTGCTGGTCAGCGCCTTGCCGATCGGCTTGTATCACCGCCAGGTGCTGCAACTTAGTCAAGAAAAACTGGTGGACACGGAGCGAGTCCAGCAAACCGAACTGACCCGCTCGCTTGCGCAGGAAGTGCAATTTTTCGAATCCAACCTTACGCAACAATTGATCAGCCAGCGCCAGATTCTCGCGCTCACGGGGCTCATCGACAATGTCGAAGATCCTGTCGCCGAGCCCAAGGTCACCCGCCTGCTGGAAAATTTTGTCGACTCCAATCGCAACACCTTCGTCTATCTGACGGCGGTGGGCCGTAGCGGAAAAGGGACTAGCGCTTCGCAGGGCAATTTTCGCGCTGAGCAAGACCCGTTCGTGGCCAAGGCGTTGCAACGCGCGTTTGTAAGCTGCACCCAGTCGGTAAAATTTCGCAGCGATCCTCTGGCCCTTGCGCCTGACAATCGTCCCGCATTCGTGATTGCGGTGCCCCTGAAAGACATCAACGACAATTTCACCGGCATGCTTGCGGCAGTGGTTTCGCTGGATCCGATCCTGCACCGTTTGCAGGATGCCAGCGTGCGTGGGCGCAGCGTGTTCATCGTCGATCATTTTGGCCACATCGTGGCCCACCCGGATACCAAGGCGTTTGTGCCTGGCGAAGACCTGAGCGACAAATCGCATCTGGTGGGGCAGGTTAAGGCGTTGCCGAAAGAACTGCGCAACACGGAGACGATGCGGTTCGCCGAAAAAGAAAAAAATCACAACGTGGAAATGGTAGGAACGTACAGCACTTTTCCCGAAGTGAACTGGGCCATCATTGCGCAGCGCAGCCTGGATGAAGCGCGCGCCGATGCCGGCGTTACGGAACTCAACAAGCAGGCGCTCGCGTTCGTTAGCGTGGTGGTGCTGGTCGCAATTCTCTTCGGATATTTCTTTGCCGTCGGCATCAGCCGGCCGATTCGCAGCTTGGCTGCATCCACCCGCGCGATCAGTCGCGGTGAATTCCACCAGCGCACGCCCGTGCGCGGCGCCGCCGAAATCAGCGAGTTGGCGGAAAACTTCAACCTGATGGCCAGCGACATCGAAGAGTACATCGAGCGCCTGAAGGAAGCCGCCGAAGAAAATCG
>DASXLU010000306.1:0-11810 GCA_036496065.1 Candidatus Acidiferrum sp. | reverse complement strand
GCGGTTGGTGTCATCGTAGAGCGCGAACTTCGCGCCGGGGACATCCTTGAAGCATTCGGGCGACTCGTTGAAGGCTTCGTCTGCGTTGCAACTGCTGGAAACCAGGATGCCGGACCATGTTTTGGATTTAGCCGCGGCGTCTTGCCTGGCGAGAACTGGATAGGTGAGCGCAAGAAGAGAAAATATTGCGAGAGTTGTGTACGACACCGAACGCATTCGAAGGTTATGAGTCTGAGACGGAACCATGAAAGTGATCGAGCCTTCCTTTCCCAGGAGCAAAAGCAGAGGTACTGTACGACGTGGGGTAATATTGCACAAGCTGTGGAAAGCCTTGGTGGTTTTACGACGAGAAGCGAACTGAAAATGTTTTCCGGTTGCCGGTTAAGGAAGTTGGGAATGTCTGTTTTTACAGAAAATACAGGGAAGCCCGGATAGACCGTGGTGCCCTGGAAATTATAAAAGTACCCTCGTCAGTAAGGATAAGGCATCGTTCCGAATGCTGGCTGGGCAGACGAGAACGGTGCCTTTTCTATTGGTACTCCGTCGTACAAATTCTCGATTCCCCAGTTATTGAAAAGCGATAAAAGGCTTCCTGACAGAAAACCCCTAAGACTCCCCGTCTCGACAAGTGCCTTTAGAGTGCGTTCGAACTGCCGCAGTAACATCGACTTGGAGTGGCTGAAAATTCTGCACATTAGATCGCCACTTTTTTCCTAGACGGAGTTTTTCAGGCGCCTTCAACTTCCGGGGTATGGGTTTGGGTATCCCGGCAGGGCACACTTTGAAGCATGAACAATACATCTCGATTGCAAAATTCGCACGCCCACATACTGCTGTTCAAGTGCCCTAAATCGGGCGAACCAGTGGCTGCCGCAACACTCACCAGCAGCAGCAGCCTTGAGGACGTTGATTCACGGTCGTTCGCGGTCCATTGCAATTGCGGTTGGTCTGGCAGCGTTTTGGGAATTGAAAGAGTGAAAAATTGGATCGAAGAATGGAAGACCGTGTGATTAATTAATCAGCGCCGCTACGCGAAATACTGTATAGCCCCAAGGGGCGCGTGCTCATAGTGTGTGGTTTCGCCCCAGGACCGCATGAGCAAACTGAAGGTTCTTCTAGTAGATGACCACGAATTGGTGCGTCGCGGCTTAAGGCATGTCCTCCGCGACACGCAATTCGAAGTGTGCGGCGAAGCGGAAAACGGCCAGCAGGGAGTGGAGCAAACTCTTCAGCTCAAGCCGGATCTGGTCCTGTTGGACATGAGCATGCCCATGATGACCGGGCTGCAAGCCGCGAGAACCATCCGGCGGCTGGCTCCCGAAACCAAGATTCTTATCGTAACGATTCACTCCTCGTCGCAGATGGAGCGGGAAGCTCGAGCAGCTGGCGCGGACGGCTATGTAACTAAAATGAGCGCGACCGACAAGTTGCTCTCGGCGATGAAGTCGCTCTTCGAATCGCCGCAGGTTGCTACTTTGCCCGAGCCGTCTTCTTCCGCTAGCTGAGGTTTGTCCGACTAGCCCGTGAAGACCATCTGCCGTAAGCCGTAGAAGAGCAGGCCAGACAGCATCATGGCGACGGGTAGGGTGAGTATCCAGGCCAGCAGAAGATTGCGCACCGTGCCCCACTGCAAGCCGGTGCCATTGGCGGCCATCGTTCCGGCAATGCCGGAAGACAGCACGTGCGTGGTACTGACGGGCAGACCCAGGCCGTCCGCCGCGCCGATCGTGGCCATCGCGGTGATTTCCGCTGCGGCGCCCTGCGCGTAGGTCAAGTGGCTCTTGCCGATCTTCTCGCCCACGGTGACGACGATGCGCTTCCAGCCAACCATTGTGCCGAGTCCCAAGGCCAGCGCCACAGCCACCTTGACCCACAAGGGAATGAATCGCGTGGCCTGATCGATGTGCGACTTGTAGTTCTTCAACACCGAGACGTCCGCAGCGTCAAATGTGGGTTTGTGCGATTTCTGCATCAGCCGCAAGGCTTCGCTGACGAGATACATGTCGTTGCGGAAGTTGCGCACTTGCTCGCGAGGAACGTGCGCGAGTTCCTTGAACTGGGACATTTCCGTGCCGATGTCATTTACCAAGACGCGCAGCGCGAGCATGGTGCCCGGCTTGAACTCTTTGGTGCGAATATATTCCGTCACATCGTCGCGCGGATCGCCAACCACGGCCGACGTCTGCACATACTTGCCCAACGTATCCGCAGCCTGGTGCGATACCGCGATGAAATCCAGAGATTGCCGGGCTGTCACCGCATGGTTCAACGCGTAGGTTGTGGGCACGGTTCCGATAAGAATGAGCATGATCAAGCCCATACCTTTTTGGCCGTCATTGGAGCCGTGAAAGAAACTCACGCCTGTGCAGGTCAGCACCAGTAAGCTGCGAATCCAGAAAGGAGGTGGCTCGGTGCCTACCGGCGCCTCGTACAAGCGCTTGTCCTTGATGATCGCCTTAACCGTAAGGAAAAGCAGCGAGGCCAGGATGAATCCGAAGATTGGCGAGAGCAAGAGTGACCGCCCGATGTTCGCGGCCTGGGCCCAATCCACTCCGCTCGTTCCTGTTCGCGCATTCATCAACTGGTTCGCAATGCCCACGCCGATGATGGAGCCGATCAGGGTGTGGGAACTGGACGCCGGCAGCCCAAGCCACCATGTTCCCAAATTCCAGAGAATTGCCGCGAGCAACAGCGCAAACACCATGGCAAAGCCCGAACTGCTGCCAACCTGCAGAATCAATTCCACCGGGAGCAACGAGACAATTGCGAAGGCCACCGCACCCGTCGACGTCACCACTCCCAGAAAATTCCAGAAGCCCGACCAGACCACCGCCAGATTGGGCTCGAGTGAGTGGGTGTAAATCACCGTCGCGACTGCGTTCGCTGTGTCGTGGAATCCGTTCACGAATTCGAAGCCCAGCGCCACCAACAACGCGATGCCCAGCAGAATATAGGGCCAAGAAGAGCCCAGCGTGACGCCTTCCAGATCCCGCGAAATACTCGTGCCTATAAAGATGAGTCCCGCGATGAGCACCAAGGCAAAGATTAATGTTCCCAGGCGGCTTGGGCCTTTGCTTAGCTTCGCTTCCATTACGTGGGAAGAAGATTTTGTTGGTGTCGAAGAGGAGGGAGGCGGAGTTGTAGTGACTGTGGCCATAGAAATCCTTTCAGATATGCGTCGACAGACGAGGTGCCGGTTGGGGAACGCCGTTCTTGTGAGGAACCCTTATAGTAGCGGCTTGTTAATGGCTGATGAACGTTTAGAAAACTCGTCCTAACTGGAAAAACCATTTTTGGTGGCCGGTGTCGCCAATGCTGCCGCCGACAAACACGGGGCCGAATGCGGTTTCCGCGAGCAAACCTGTCGCCACGTCAGCCGAAAGGCGCGGCGCGGGAAACGGATCGCCATAAATCTTGCCGATCTCACCAAACGCGGACACATAGACTTGCTTGCCAACGAATGGAGGGAGCGTGAAGACTTTGTGGCGATAGCCAACTCGGCCGACAAAATATTGATTGCCGAGCAATTCGTTCAGGCCATAGGCACTCAGGCGCCCAACGCCGCCCAGAAAGAACTGCGGGACGCCTGTGTTTCGCACGCCAAACGTTGAGCCGCCTTCGCCGGTGAAATAAATGATGCCGCGCGGCGATACGGGCCGAAAATATTGCGTGTACAACACCAGCGTAGGAAATGCTTCGGACGCGTCGGGAAACGAGTCGACCCACTGAAAATTGGCGTGCACGTAATACCCTCGCGTGGGAATCACGGCTTCATCCGTGTGATCGAGAATGTAGCGCATATGAAATGCGCCCACACGGCCATGCGCGGAAGCGAATTCGGGCGTGCCTAAGCGAAGTGTCGCATCGTAGTAGCCGATTCCATAGCCTGCGCGCAGTTCACTGAAACGGTTGAAACTATAGCCAAGATCGGCTCCCGCTAAAACTTGATCCAGCCGGTAATCGGCCCTCGGATCGCTTTTGCCGTAAATGAGGAACGTCTTCCGCGACGCATCCACGAAGGGCGCGGCAAAAAACTTGAAGGATTTTGCGAATGGCCGATACAACTCGGTCTCGATCCCGTAGGTTTCGCCGACCTTCACGTCGGTGCGCCACTCGGAACGGTAGCCCGCAATATCCATGAAGGTGAGCCGGCCGCCTAGCGTGAAGGTCACATCGTCGGTTTGCGTGCCATCAACCACGATGAAGGGCTTTACTTGCGGTGGCGCATAATTTTTTTCGTGCACCTGAACCAGCAAGCCATCGCGATCGCCTTGGCGCACCATGCGGTAGGTAATGCTGTCGTAGCGGCCAATGCCGGTCAGGCGCGTCAACAACTTCTCGAACGCAACAGTATCCAGCGGTTTGCCCAAGACTGTGCTCAGGAACTCCTCTATGCCTTTCTGTCCAGTGGAATCCGCACCTTGCACCTGAATAAATTGCGGCGGGGGAAGAACGGTGCCGCGGCGGCGCGACTGCTTCCAGTTTTGATATTCCGCCCACGCCGCGTCATCGAGTTCGTAAGCCTTGAGGATTTGCTCTTTGGCACTGGCCGCAGCGTAGCCCTTGGCGATTAAGGCTTCGGCTTTATCGTAGTCCATCGAAGAATAATCTTCCGCAGCCACCGAAATCAGCAGGTCCGCGCCAGCCATGCCGCGCAATTCTGTCTCTGAAATAATCAGTGCCACCGAACGTCCAAGCACGCTGAAAGCCGACTGAATTTCGTTCGCGGTGGTCTTGGAAATTTGTAGATGAACAGCGATCACCACATCCGATCCCATGCTGCGGACTACATCCGTGGGCAGATTATCGACCAGGCCGCCATCGACGAATACTTTGTCGTTTTCCCGTACCGGAGAGAAAACTCCAGGAATGGACATGGTGGCGCGCATTGCGTTGGACAGCGAGCCTTCATGGAACACATAAGGCTTGCCGGAAACCAGTTCGGTAGAAACGCAGCGAAAGGGAATTGGAAGATCGTTGAACGAAGAAACGGAAGAATAGGGAAGTGTTTCGCGATCGATCAGCAAGTTGATTTGGTGGCCGCTATTTAGTCCGGGCGGAAGTGTCGCCCCATGTTTCAATCCGATCAGAAACGAATTGGGAACCTCGCGCGCATCTTCCTTGCGGCGAAACGCCAGATCGGGATAAGGAATCTCGCCACTCAACAGCAGAGGCCAATCGGCCTTCTTCACAATGTTGCGAAGATCATCCGCGGATTTTCCCGTGGCATAAAAACCGCCGACCATGCCGCCCATGCTGGTGCCACCCAGATAGTCGATGGGAATGTGGTGCTCTTCGAACCACTTTAAGACGCCGATGTGCGCTAATCCCAGCGCACCTCCCCCTTCCAAGGCCACGCCGATCTTTGGACGTCGTTGTGTCGTGGTCTGTGGCGGTGGCGGAGTGGGGTCGCGCACGGGTGCCTGCACTGGGGGCGTACTCTGCTGCGCACAGCAGGGAAGTACACAAAGACATAAAATGAGGAAAGTTCGCAAGGATCGCATGGAAAGGCCTCTCAAGAGTTTGCCGGGCGGCGGCCTAAATGGCGTGAACAGTTTCGCTTAGCCACGGCGCGTGGGCAACGACTTAATTGCGAGCGTTCGCAGTGTGGCAAGGTTTAGGAGTAAAAGTGCCGGCAAATTCTTGACCTCAGGTAAAGCCATGTTCTCGAGTTTTGCGAATCTTGGGCATTTGGCGCTTACACTGGTGTGCGGGGAGAACAAGTTATGGCGAACGCGCAAACTAAGACGAAACTCGACACGATGGACCACGTCGCAGTTGCAGTTTCGAACGTGAAAGAAACCGTGGACTGGTATACAAAACACTTCGACTGCAAGGTGGGCTACCAGGATGAATCGTGGGCTTTGCTGGAATTCGCCAATATTCGGCTGGCGTTTGTGTTATCGGAGCAGCATCCGCCACACTTTGCGTTGCTGGGCGATCCCGGAGCCTACGGTGAACCGAAAACCCACCGAGATGGAACGCGCTCGGTGTACTTGAAGGATCCCTCGGGAAATAATATCGAGATTCTCGCGCTGAAGTAGCCCGCGGCTCGAAGCCCTTGCGTTAGAACTTACGGTCGCACGCAATTCTTTTTATACGTTTGCTTCTTCTTCCGGATTCTTCTCGCGATGCGCCAGCCCGACTCCAGACAACACTAGAATTCCGCCAACAATTTGGGAGAATGAAATAGGTTCCGCGAGCAACAGCGCGGCCATCGCTGCGGTTAGCGGACCTTGTGTGAGCAAACTGATCGAAGTAATTGTTGCGGGCAAATGACCCAGCGCGTATGTGAGAGCAAGATAGCCCGCAAGCTGCGACACCAGGCCAAGACCGATTAGCGCGAGCCAGGTTCGTCCGCTGGTTACCCGCAAAGAAACGCCCATTGCTAGGTTGATCGCCAGCAAAGCTAGCGTGCTGGAAATCATAGCGAGCCGCAGAAAGACTAGAGTGCTGGTTGTTCGGCGGACTTGCTCGGTGGCCAGCAGGTACACCGCGAAACATGCGGCTGCCGTCAACGCCATTACATCTCCAACTCCAAAATGTGCATGTCGCGCGAGATCGGCGCGCAAAATCACCACCGAGCCGCCGACGGCCAGCAATAAGCCCAGCCAGAATGCTATGCTCGGTTTTCGACCGAAAATCATCCAGGTGAGCAGGCCGACAACGATGGGAGTGTTGTTGCCAAGCAAGGTCGCATTGGCGGCGGACGTTTTCAGAATCGAGGTGTTATAGAACCCAAGGTCCAGAGCAAAAAACAATCCTCCGATCGCGATAATTCCCACAGTGCGGCCGCTGACACTGGCGCGCGCCTTCTTGCGGTCGAAGAAAAATGTTGGCAGCAGAATCAGCGCTGGCAGCAGCATCCGATAAAACGCAGAGGCGGGCCCGGGAATATCTGTCCAACGCACGAAAATCGCCGACCATGCAATGCACACAATTCCGACGACGAGAGCAGAATACGCGGCCAGCCGCGATGTGCGCGGAATTTCTGCGGTGGCGACGATATTCTGCGAAGACAATGTGGTCCTTTCTGGTGCAGAGGGAGTTCGCAGTATCCCACAGGCAGGCCACAGGGACAGGTGCCGAATTGGCTGCCTAAAACCGAAGTAACATTGATGCGCCGCGCGCTATGCGCCACATTAGGGTGGAATCAGGTAACAGCGTACGCAAGGAGCAGTTTTTCTGTGCCGACAACACCTGTGAACCCGGTCAATCAATCTGCTGCGGAAACAAGTGCGCCGCGGAATGTGAGCGTGTGGCAGTGGGCGTTTCGCGTGGTTCGGTGGTCAACATATCTGGCGGCATTCATCACGATTATTCTGGTGCTGCGAAAAGCGCCGCCACCGGTGATTCAGACTTCTCCGCAGGCTGCCGCCACCGCCGAAGCCAAAGTTCAGCAAGTGGAGCAATCCGCCTCGAAGGGCGAACCTGCCACGCTGCGCTTGGATGAAACCGAACTTAACAGCATGCTCGCCGCGCGTTTAGCTCAGGCACAAACCGCAATCGCCTCGCCGGCCGCACCGGCTAGCGGTGTTCCTGTGCCGGGAGGCCCCGACACTCCCTCTGCGACGGATGTGGAACAGATGCGCTCCAACGTTCGCGACGTGAAAGTGCAGATGGAAGGCGATTTGGTGAAGGCCTATGTCGTGTTCGACGTGCATGGCAAAGATATGACACTCGATTTGGAAGGGCATCTCGGTGCAGCGGATGGCTATCTGAAGTTCGTACCGGTAAGCGGGCAAATCGGTTCGCTCCCGATTCCTCAATCTGCACTGAATTCTGCAGTGCAGCGGCTGATGGAGTCACCCGAAAATCGCGAAAAGTTGCGCTTGCCGCCAGATATCGCCGATCTGAAAATCGTGAACGGGGAATTAGTCACTACTTACCACTGAGGCGCATCCGCATCTCAGGCGCGCGTAGACTTGGTTACGGTCGCCGCCCAGAAAATCCACAACAAAGTACATATGGTCAAGGAAACGCGCACGCTGTAAAAAGCGGCGAGCATGGCCAGCAAATATGCCGGCGGCCCTGCCAGGTAACTCTGTTTGGTTCGCACCGCGAATTCCACTGGAACCGTGTGCGCAAGAAGTTTCGGGCGAAACGCTGCCAGCAACAGGAGATTAAACGCTATGGCTATCGCCACGAAGGTTGCGCAGTAAAAAGCTACAGCCGTTGGAGCCGCAGGCGTTTGCAAATATAGGGCGACCACGGCGGTGGGAAACGGTACAAACGTGATCAACAAGAGGAGCAGGCCGTTTACAAAATGCAGCCACGCATCCGTGCGCCGCACGTGCCTGAAAATCGCGTGGTGATGCATCCACATAATCAAGATCGTGAAGAAGCTGGTGGCTAACGAGAAATAGCTGGGCCACTGTTGCAATAGAGCTTTGCCAAGAGAATGATTCGTTCCACCAGTGGCCGGGATGGGCGGCACTTTCAGCTCAAGCACCAGCAACGTGATGGCAATCGCGAACACGCCATCGCTGAATGCCTCCAGCCGGCCGGTTTCTTTCTCTAGCGATCTCTCTTCGATTTTTTCCATTTCCGCTATCCTGGTCGCTGAATCGAGAGTAACACTGTCGACCGAAATGACATGACCCGGACACAGCCTGCGCAAGGTTACTGAAAATGTGTAAAGCTGGCCGGCCCGCGATATACTACGCGCGCTGTTGTTTCACGCCGGGGCGATCGCAAAAATGAGTGAAAAGAAAAAGGACCGCGAGCTGGGAATGTCTTGCGCAATTACACGCCGCGATTTTCTGAATGGCGTTGCCATTACGGCTGGTGGCGTCGTTGGCGGAGCGTTGAGCTCCGAACACTTACTTGCCTCGGCCATTCTGGATCAGGGTGCGCCCGAAAGATCCGCCGACTACTACCCGCCGGCAAAAACCGGAATACGCGGCAATCACGACGGCACATTCACTTATGCCCACCGTCTGCGCGACGGACAAAATTCCGATTCCATGGGCGAGGCTGTGGATACTGGAGAGGCGTACGACCTCATCGTGGTCGGCGGGGGCATTAGCGGACTTGCTGCCGCCTATTCCTTCCGGGAGCGCGCGGGAAAAAACGCAAAAATTCTGATCCTTGATAATCACGACGATTTTGGCGGGCACGCCAAGCGCAACGAATTCCAAGTTGGCGGCCGCATGGTGCTCAGCTACGGCGGCACGCAGTCTCTGGAAAGCCCGGGTAGCTACAGCGCGCGAGCGAAAAAATTAGTCACGGATATTGGCATCGATGCGCAAAAGTTTTACAAGGCGTACGATCAGAAGCTCTACAACAACCTGGGCACCGCGGCTTTCTTCGATAAAGAAAATTTTGGCGAAGATCGCCTGGTAACCGGCATGAACACCCGGGCGTGGCCCGAGTTTCTGGCCAAAACGCCGCTCTCCGCCGCGCAACAGAAGGAAATCGCCAGGGTCTACACCGAGAAAGTGGACTACCTGCCCGGACTGTCGGTGGAGCAAAAAGTGGCAAAGCTGCAGAAAATCAGCTATGCAGAATATTTGACGAAACACTGTCATCTTGCGCCGGAAGCGCTGCCGTTCTTTCAGACATTCACGCACGACCTTTTTTGCATCGGCATCGAGGCTGTGCCGGCGTTTGCCTGCTACGAAGCCGGCGACGATTATGGATCGTTCTCTTATGCAGGATTTGACGGATTGGGCCTGCCACCGCACGAAAAAGAAGAGCCGTACATTTTTCATTTTCCCGATGGCAACGCTTCGGTAGCGCGGTTGTTGGTGCGCTCGCTGATACCCGGAAGTGTCCCCGGCACGACGATGGAAGATGTGGTGACCGCGAGAGCGGACTACAGCAAGTTGGACACGGCGGAAAACTCTGTGCGCATCCGTCTGAACAGCACTGTGGTGAACGCGCAGCACGTGGGAAATAAGGAGTCCGCAAAAGCGGTGCAGGTTTCTTACATGCGCGCCGGCAAACTGTATAGCGCGAAAGGGAAGTACTCCGTGTTGGCCTGCTACAACACCATGATTCCGTATGTTTGTCCCGAATTGCCCGAAGCGCAGAAGGAGGCACTTTCGTACTTGGTGAAGGCGCCCCTGGTTTACACGCATGTCGCGCTGCGCAACTGGACGGCTTTCTCGAAATTGGGCATTCGGCAGATTGTGGCGCCCGCGAGTTATCACACTTATACGGCCCTCGATTTTCCGGTGAGCCTGGGCCAGTACAATTTCCCCAGCAAACCAGACGAGCCTGCAGTGCTATTTATGTTGCGCACCCCATGCAAGCCGGGGTTGCCCATGCGCGACCAGAACCGTGCCGGCCGCACCGAGCTTCTGCAAACGCCTTTCGCACAATTCGAGCGCAACATTCGCGACCAGTTGGGAAGAATGCTAGGCGAAGCAGGCTTCGATCCGGCGAACGATATTTCCGCGATCACGGTGAATCGCTGGGCGCATGGTTACGCCTACACGCCCAATGCGCTTTTCGATCCGGAGTGGAAAGAAGGGCAGCAGCCTTGGGTTCTTGGGCGCAAACCGTTTGGGCGCATTGCCATTGCCAATTCCGATGCGGGAGCGTCCGCTTATACCGATGTGGCGATTGATCAGGGATTGCGCGCCGTCGATGAAATACTCGCGCAACGCGGTTGATTTTCGCGATTGGGCGGAATTACGCGCCGAATGTGTCGATCAATCGAGTGCCACGCGTTCCATGAGACGAAGACTGGTTCACATGCGGCTGAAACGGCGGCTTGCGAGGCCGATAACCTGAGAGCGAATTTTCAGTCTAAGTGGGGAAGTAAGATGGCTCCGGGGCCTGGACTCGAACCAGGATAGCCAGCTCCAAAGGCTGGTGTCCTACCAATTAGACGACCCCGGAATCGTGCAGGACATCTCTACTAGTGTACTTGAGACTTCTCGTCGCGCAAAAGCCACCCCACCAAAATTTTCTTTCAGCGTCGCACCGCTTTTTTCCCGCGTGACGACGCTGCTGCAAATTAGCTTTCTTAAGGCTGTTAAGCGCAATAAGCCTCCTTAAGAAATCTCTGCACAATCGAAACTTTTACGATCGCCTGCCATGCGCTACTTCATAGTTTCTGCTAAAGTAAAAAGGTTGACCCGCATCCTGGAGAGGTGGCCGAGCGGTTTAAGGCGCACGCTTGGAAAGCGTGTGTAGGTTAACCCCTACCGTGGGTTCGAATCCCACCCTCTCCGCCATTCCTTTAGAATCAGTGGGTTAGACCATTCCTAAACTATTTCCTAGGAAATCTCCGACTTTCCGTGCCTTCCAGTATTGGGCACTAGGAGATTTTTTTGGCTCCTTCCAAATCCAAGCGCAGTGCTCGGTTTTGGAAACTGCTGTTGTCTCCGTCGCCGATCTAGAGCGCTACAACGGCTTCAAAATACCGTCTACGTGCCTTTTGTAGAGCTATGCCGGCAAGGGAACTTCTGAGAATGTGGGCGGTCGTCCATTGCTCTTCCAACTCACTTGCACCAATAACGTTGCCGGCGAAGTGGGATCAGGATCTTCAGTGCATCTGACGGAAATGTGGCATTCAAGGAAATAGTTACAGAGGTAGCGCTAACGAGAGTTTGGGATCGTTGAAATCTGCTCATGCCTGCCTACCTGTTGAGCACAGTAAGCGAGCATTTCAGTAACAAAAAAATCGCTCATTTCATAGGGTGTACGTCACCCAAAGATTACAACGTTGGAACTTACACATTTTGTTGTGCCACGAACCATACAGCGGACCAACATCCGCTCGTTTACGTCCGGTGGTCCATCTGGCATAGAATATTAGGGAATAACTATGGCCAAGCAGAGACGTGGGATCCACCTCA
>DASXLU010000305.1:0-3897 GCA_036496065.1 Candidatus Acidiferrum sp. | reverse complement strand
CGAATTGGCTGAGGAGCAGCGTAGGGGCTCGCGCTGGTATACGCCATAAGGCTGGCATTCGACATTTGATCTTCATCTTCGTGAAAGATTTGTCCTGCTCACCGGCCGTTCGTCAGTTATCATTTTGCCCGTGAAAAACCTTCGATCCACGATCGCGCTTGCCATATTTTATCTTGCGGTTCTCGCGCCCTTCTCCGCGCCTGTACTAGCGCAAACTTCCGCTGCTCCTGCACCAACGCTCGCGCCAGGCCCCAAGCCTCCCGACGTTTCCCCGGAATGGAAACAACTTGTCGGCCTGTACGGTCCGACCCGCAAACCTAGTGTCACCATCCTCGAACGCGATCAAAAGTTGCTCTGGCTTGCAGACGAGCGCGAGTCCGAGATTTTTCCTGATAGCCGCGACATTACCAAGTTCCTTTTGGCGTACGGCCTGACCTTTGTCATCGAAAAAGACCCTTCGGGAGAAGTCACGCAACTCACCGTCCCGGGCAGAGATTCGCCGCTTCTGCGTGCTGACGCGGGTTCCGACCCGACTCGCTTCTACCACATCAATCCCTCGCGTCCCATCGAACAGCTTCGGGCAGCAGCATTAGCTGCCCATCCTCCCACGGAGCCCGGCCCCTTTCGCAAGCCCGATCTAGTGGAACTCGCGACGCTTGACCCTGCATTCCATCTCGACATTCGCTATGCCACTGCAAATGATTTCCTGCAGACGCCGGTCTATACGCAGGCGCGCGCCTTCCTTCAGCGTCCTGCAGCCGAGGCGCTCGTTCGCGTCCTGCACAAGCTGCAGCCACTGGGTTTCGGCCTGTTGATTCACGACGCTTACCGCCCGTGGTACGTGACGAAAATCTTTTGGGATGCTACGCCGCCAGAAGGACGAATTTTTGTCGCCGACCCGAAGCAAGGTTCGCGACACAATCGCGGCTGTGCGGCCGATTTGACTCTGTACGACCTTGCTACGGGCCAGCCGATCCAGATGCCTGGCTCCTACGACGAAATGTCCTCGCGTTCGTTCCCCACATTTCCGGGTGGCACTTCCTTGCAACGCTGGCACCGCGATCTATTGCGCCGAGCTATGGAGTCCGAGGGATTCACCGTCAACGAAAGTGAGTGGTGGCATTTCGACTACAAAGATTGGCCAGAATACCCGATCCTCAACATTCCGTTTGAGCGCTTGAACAAAAGACCCAACGCCATTCGAAAATAGCCGACGGAGATGGCCGCACCCGCAGCGACTCTGTAGGGCTCCAGCACGCTGGACCCCATGTCCGCACGATTTCAAATTTCGAGCTCCCTCGCGCGGCTACAGATGGCAGTGTGAAAGGAGGGATAGAAGGAAAGCAGGCCCCTAGCTGCGCTCGAAAAATGATAGAGCGGGGAGCATCACAATCGAATCTTGCGCACGGGAAATTTGGCGTACCGCTTACCAGGCGGCGCTTCAAGCGCAATTCAACTCAAATTCGTTTTGCCCAATTCCGCCACGCGCCGTTCGTAGGTCATCTCGCAGAGGCCCTTTTTGTTGTAAAAACGAAAAACAATCTTATGCCCGGCTTCAATCTTTGCTCTCGACTTCAGGATAGTGCCGTTCAATTCGACCCACGTACCTTTGACAAGATAGTCGCCCTCGCGCCCCTGCAGTTCAAAATGCCCGTCGCTCTTTAGAGACAATGGCGCCGCTTTGCAGGGCACAACTTTCCCAGCCACTTTCGCCTGCATGCATTCGTACTCGCCCGCGAGGTCGACATTTTGTGCCCGGCCCGGTTCTGCTGCAAACAGCAAGAGTGCGGCTGCATTGCAAAAGGCAAACATCGTTGCCAACTTCCAGAACATCGCTATTAGCCCTCCGGCTCTATGCGCCAAGCCCTTCCCGACCGCAAGAACAGCTGGTAGCTGCAAGTGCGCGGCCACGGAGAGCATAATTCCGGGCATTGGGCCTAAAGGACTTACTGTAAGAAGATTTTGCGAAACGCGATCGTTTGAGAACGACTCTTCCCAGTTTGCAAATGCCTTCGCAAAATTTTTCCGTACCAATCAAATCGTACTATCCCTGGGGAGTACTGCACTATCCTCGACGGCTGCTGCGCGTCACTCCAGCGGTATTTCCGCTACGGCTTCTCCGTCTTTCCGCGGATCCGAGGCCCCATAATTTACGCCCGCAGCGAAGTCTCGCAGCACCGCCTGCCCTCCTCCCATCGAGGCCGAAAACGTTCCCTTCACTTCAATCTTGTGGCCCTTGGCAGTCAGTTCGTCTCGGACCTTCTGTGGAAACCGATTCTCCAACAGCACATCGCAGCCATCAAAAGTGGGCTTCGTAAATCGCGGCGCTTCCAAGGCTGCCTGAATATTCATTTTGAAATCGGCCAGGTCGGCAATGAACTGCGCATGTGCCTGCGATTGGTTCCATCCGCCCATGATTCCAAAAGCAACGCGCGTGTCACCCTTCTGCGCGAATGCGGGAATGATCGTGTGCCTCGGCCGTTTTCTGCCGGCTAGCGCATTCGGCGAATCGGCATTCAGTGTAAAGAGCGCACCGCGATTATGCAGCACGAATCCAGTCTCCGGGGCGACGATTCCCGAACCAAATGCACTGTAGTTACTTTGGATCAGCGACACCATATTCCCGTCGCGGTCTACGACGGTGAGGTAGGTCGTGTCCTTGCCCGCTGGCAAATCGCCAGCTTCCACGGCGCAATTTGCGCGATCGGGATTGATCAGCTTGGCCCGTTGAGCGGCCCAATCTTTAGAAAGCAAAGTAGCCACCGGCAGCTTCTGCCCGCGAGGATCTCCTATGTATTTCGCCAGATCTGCATACGCCAATTTTTTCGCCTCGATCATCGCGTGCAGCGCCTTGGTGGAACCGAATCCGCTATCTTTCTGCCCTAGCGGAAACGTCTCCATAATGTTCAGCATTTCCAACGCGGCAAGGCCTTGCCCGTTCGGCGGCATTTCATAGACGGTCCATTCGCGGTACGTCGTCGAGATCGGCTCAACCCACTCACTGGAATATTCCGCCAGGTCCAGCGTTGTCATCACGCCGCCGTGGTGCTTGATTGCGTCCACGATTCGCTGCGCGATTTCGCCTTTGTAGTAGCCGTCCCGGCCGTGCTCCGCGATCTGTTGCAAAGATTTTGCCAGCTCAGGATTGCGGAACATTTCGCCTAATTTCGGAGGACGATCGGAAGGGAGATATAGCTTCGTCGCAATCTCATCGCCGCGCAAATAATCTGCACTGCCCGCCCAATACGCGGCCGTCCATTCGGGGACCGGAAACCCGCTTTGCGCCGTCTGAATCGCCGCAGCTAGATCTTCATTCAGTTTCTTGCGGCCAAATTTGTCGGCCAGTTTTTGCCAGCCGTCAACGGCTCCCGGCACGGTAATCGCGTCAACGCCAGTCTGCGGCATGTCCCGCAAGCCTTTTTTGTGTAGCATCTCGATCGTCAGCGCCTTGGGAGCCCATCCGCTGGCATTCAATCCGTACAGCTTGTTCGCCTTCGCATCATAAACAATCGCAAACAAGTCCCCGCCAATACCATTCATCATGGGTTCGACCACGCCCATCATGGCGTTGGTGGCGATCGCCGCATCGACGGCGTTTCCACCGCGTTCCAGCATGCGCACTCCAGCCTGGGCCGCAAGAGGCGATTCAGCCGCCACGATACCGTTGCGCGAGACCACCATCGATCGCATTTGCGAACGGTCCTGCGCCTCCACATCTCCGCAAGAGAATAAGATCGCAACAAACAACGCCACGCTCGCCTTCTTCAACCAATTGGGCACGGTCCACTTCCCTTCACCAAGTTTCGAACGCTCCGGCAGCATCAAAATCATCGTTCCATTCAAGTCTCGCGGACTTTACCGCGACTTCCCACACGGCCGCAAGCCGACGCCTTCGCG
>DASXLU010000304.1:0-12032 GCA_036496065.1 Candidatus Acidiferrum sp. | reverse complement strand
CCCAACTGTTTGGACATGATCGTTTCGGGAACGGGCCCGGGACAAAGCGCATTTACGCGCACGCCCTGTCGAGCCGCCTCGGCCGCCATCACGCGGGTTAGTCCGATCAGCCCAGCCTTCGCGGCGGCGTAGCCGGACCCGAGTCCAAACGCGGATTTGGCCGACAAACTGGAAATATTCAGGATGACGCCAGACTTGCGCGCGTACATTTCCGGCAGGACTAATTTGCACAAGATAAATGCGGCGCGAAGATGCACGGAGACGACCTTGTCGAAATCCGCGAGCGGATATTCTTCCACCGGCGCGACCGGCCCATAATTGCCGGCGTTGTTCACCAGAATATCTATGCGGCCAAACGCTGCGCGTGCCGCTTGCACGATGCGCTCGCAATCCCCTTCACGCATTAAATTTCCGGTGACGAACTCGGCCTTGCCGCCAGTCTTCACGATCTCTTCGGCCGTAAGTTCCAACTCGGTCTCGTTGCGCGACGTCAACAAGACGCTGGCGCCTTCCTGCGCGAATAATTTCGCCATGGCGGCGCCGATGCCGCGTCCACTGCCAGTAACGAGTGCGACTTTATTTTTGAGAAGCATAGTCCCACACAATAGCAAGCCTCGCGGCCGTCCTCAAACTTGTGAGGCGCCGCTCTGCCTTGCAAATCATGCGACTGGCGAAATCGTTATTTGGCTGTTGCATCTGTCCGCGCATTGTTATTGAGTTAGTACTTAGCTAGTGTGCATCGTGCGGCCCGGTGCGAGTGAGGGTACCTGCCATGAACGCAGAACAGCGGATTCGTACCAAAGCTTTGGCGATTTTTCTTCTGCTACTGCCCGCCGTGGCCAGTGCTCAGGCGCCAGGTGCGCGGATAGACCGGATCGTGCAATCGTACGCGGACGCTCAACAATTCATGGGAGCAGTGCTGGTCGCGCGAGACGGCAACGTGTTACTCAGTAAAGGATATGGCTCGGCCAACCTTGAATGGAACACGCCAAATTCGCCTTCAACGAAATTTGTTCTGGCATCCATCACCAAGCAATTTACTGCAACGTCGATCCTGCTTCTCGAAGAGCGAGGAAAGCTGAAGACCACCGACTCGGTCAGAAAATATCTCCCCGACGCGCCAGCAACTTGGGACGACATTACAATCTACAACCTGCTGACCCATACCTCCGGCATTCCTGATCGTCTTGGGGACTCCGCACAGCACACGCCAGAGCAGCTGTTTGCAGAAATTCGCGAGCGTCCGCTGAAGTTTCGTCCCGGCGAACAATGGGACTACAGCAATTCCGCTTATGAAGTGCTCGGATACATGCTCGAAAAAATCACCGGGGAGAGCTACAAAGATTTCATTCAGGAAAATATCTTCACTCCCCTGCACATGAAGGATTCTGGATACGATTCCAATGTGGACATTATTCCGCGTCGGGCTTCCGGATATTGGCCGGGAATACGAGGAATTGAGAATGCCAGGACGGTCGATCCGAGCTGGGTGTATTCGGCAGGAGCGATCTATTCCACTACAGAAGACCTGCTGCGATGGGAGGAGAGCTTGTTTGGCGGCAAGGTCTTGAAACCTGAGTCGTTGGAAAAATTGACTACGCCATTTAAGAATGACTATGCCTGCGGCTTGATTGTTCACCAGATCAACGGTCAACGGGTCATCGAGCATGGTGGGAATGTATGGGGATTTAATGCGGAGATGCTGTTCTATCCTGAGAGTAAATTGAACGTCATCGTCCTGGGAAATCTGAATGGGCGCGTGCCGCAGATGGCCATGGCGTTGGGCGCCGCGATGCACGGTGAAACAGTGCCGCTGGCTAAGGTGCACAAGCAAATCCATTTGTCCAAGGAAGTTCTCCAACGATATGCCGGTACTTACGAACTTAGTGCGTCCTGGTATTTGACGGTTACCGCCGAAGACGGCTATTTGCTGGTGCAAGCGCCAAACCAGGACAAATTCGCGGCATTCCCGGAGTCGGAGACATCATTTTTCTACAAGGCATTCGATGCACAGTTCGAATTCTCGAAGAACGATCACGAAGAATACGTTTATTTGACCGCGCATCAAGAAGGTAAAGATACAAAGATGACAAAGAAGTGATTCCAGTGGACCGATTCGGCAGGGTCCACGCGGAGAAAGCAGAATCCTCGCTGGCGCACGGATGACAAGGGGCGTTTTCGATGACGATGGAGGCAATGACGCGTGTTGACGACGACTGGTGTCGCTGCCGATGATGGACCTCTCACCGCGGCGCGTGAGAAAATCCGTTGCGCGAGGGTCTCAGGAGGCTTACAGAATGAGCGACGCACCGTCTTATCCGTACGAAACTCGCTTGAACATTTATTACCAGCCGCTGGAGATCGTCGACGAGAAAGCGCTCGCGGACGCCTGCGAATTTCAGTGGTACAACCAGACGCTTTGCCAGGTGAATGGTTCCGTGGTGCGACTGGGCGTTTTTCAGGGCGAATACCACTGGCACAAGCACGATGACGACGACGAATTTTTTTATGTGCTCGAGGGCCAACTGCTGATCGACCTCGAGGATCGAATCGTGGAACTCGGTCCGCGAAAGGGTTTCGTCGTGCCCAAGGGCATCGTGCACCGCACCCGCGCTCCAGAGCGCACAGTTGTGCTCATGGTAGAAAACGCCGGCATCATTCCCACCGGCAACTGAGTTAATTCATTTGAACACAGCCCATCTTTCCTACTAAGGCGCGAGGTTGGCCCGACGCAGGTACTCCGCAAAGCGCGGATCGCTGCGAAGAGGATCGAAGAACGGATGTACTTTAAGGAATTGCAGGATGTCCGATCGCTCCTCGGCGGCGTGTCCAAGCCACACAAAGGCCTCTTCACGGTCGCCGAGTCCAAGGTAAGCATTCAGAAAAGCTGCGGCTGGCACATAACCCTTCTGTCTCCGCGCCTTCAGTTCGTCGAGCACGCGTAACGCTTCAGTGCGCCGGCCGCCGCCAGCATAGGCGCGAACCAGCACTCCCAAAACACCGGGGCTGCGATCTGTCAGTGCCGCAGCTTTCTCCAGCACGCGGATAGCTTCATCGAATTGTTCGGCGCCACACAGCGCAAAGCCGAGATACCACAACGTCGCCGGCTCATCCGGAGTCAGTGTGAGTACAGTGCGGTATTCCCGTATGGCTTCGTTGTAGCGCCGGGTCGAAAAATAGATCCAGCCAACCTGCGCGGTGTCGAACGCAAGCGGGTCCAGTTCCTGCGCTCGGCGAATTTGGACCAGCGCTTCATCAGCGAGTCCCTGGCAAAGCAGCCAACCAGCTAAACCTGCGTGAGCGCCCGCGTTACTGGGACTCAGTTCGATGGCTCGCTTGTATTCCCTTTCCGCCTCTTCCCAATGCCAGTCTCGTTGCAGCACTGCGGCAAGTGCCAAGTGGGCTTCGGTCAGATTCGGATCCAACTCCAATGCTTTTCGGGCGGCGGCGAGAGTTTGCGGGCGAGATTCGTCTGGACGTCCTCCGATGTAAATGGTCCCGAGTGCATCGTAAGCATCCGCAATCCCCGCGTAGGCCGGAGCGAACTTGGGGTCCGCAGCGACCGCCGCTTTGAAATATCGCAATGCGTCATCAATGCCCGCGCGATTGTCTTTGTTCAGCGCGTAGCGGCCCTTCAGATAATTCTCGTAGACTTCGGGCGCGACGGCCCGCGAGCCGACAAGTGAATTGGACGGCAAGCCCGAGACCGCAGCCTCTACGTGGCCCGCGATGCCGTAAGTCACTTCGCTTTGCAATGCCAGCACGTCTTGCAGTTCGTGGTCGTACGTGCCAGCCCACAAGTGGGCGTCGGTGTCGGTGCGAATCAACTGGACGGTGACGCGAATTTTGTCACCCGCGCGCAACACCGAGCCTTCGATGACCGCGTCGACGTTTAGTTCCTTGCCAATCGTGGGCACAGACTTGTGCGTGCCCTTAAGCTGCATCGCGGAAGTACGCGAGATCACTCGCAGGCCCTGAATTGTTGAGAGCCGCGCTATCAGCGCCTCGGTCATGCCATCGGAGAGGTAGTCCTGATCGTGATTGCCGGAATAATTGTCGAGCGGGAGCACGACAAGCGAACGAATACCTGCGGTAGTGCTGGCCAATTGCTTCGAGGATTGCTTGTGCGCCAGCCAGATGGCGCCAATAACGACTGCCAAGACCAGCGCCGCTGCCAAAGGCACTGCGGATTTCCAGCGGCTTCGACGAACTGAAATTGCGGCGCCTTGTGGCTGGGCAACGGGAATGGGTGCGGAGACGTTGTCCCCACCCTCCTGCGCTGCGCGAATACTCCGGCGGCGCACCCATTCGTCCAACTCCGCCCGAGACGCGTAGACCGAGCCCATTCTGTCGTGCAGATGCCGGTGAACCGGCATGCCTTCGCGCTTCTCCCAGCGCTGGACGGTGGTCACATCGCGGTCGAGATACACCGCGATTTCCTTCCAGGAATCCAGGCGATCCTCGGACGGTGTATCGGACGGGGGCGTGGCTGGAGGTGCTTCGCCCAAAGTGCTCTCCGATCGGACCGGGCAGGGAACCCCGGGAACCGGATTGTAACCCTGCTCGGGGCGACGGCAAAGCACTGCATTCAGCGGCAAATCGGGAAACTGTGGCAAATCCCGCACATTGCCGTTTGACCCTGCCCACCACGGTGCCTGATTGTGTCCGCGTAGCTCAAGTATGCAATTGCCCAAAACGAATCTTGATTGGTCCTTCCCGCGCGGATCGTGGCTTACGTGCCATTCGAGGACTTTTTGGCGATGAGCACATGAATCTCAAATTACGGAGGTCTCTATGAAGACGAAAGGTTTTCGGTGGGCGGCATGCATCGTTGTAGCTGTGGGCCTGACGATAAGTGTCTGCGCTCTGGCACAGACTCCCCGGCATCTGAACTTGCGGGGAACTCTCAGTGACTACACAACGCAAGACATGCCCGCAACGGTCGCTGGTCCGTGGGAAGTTCGCGGCACGTGGTCATTATTTGTAAGAGGCGAAAAAGCCGACTTTTCGGCCGCGGTCGACATGGTTCATTCAGATCAGGGCGTATTCAAGAACGGTGCTAGCGATTACGACACGGGTAAGGGCCGCAATCCCCATACCCATCACATCAGCCTTGAGGACGGCACCGTTACGGCAATCCCCGGCGGATTTCGCATCACCGGGGGCAAAGTCACGATTACTATAAATGGAAATAATCCGCCACCCTTTGGGCCAAACTCCGCTTTGCAGATTGACGTCACTGGCGGGAACACCGTCGACCCTTCGAATATCGCCGTCACTTTCCTGGATGACGCCGTAGCACATTTCGGAGCGCAGCCGCTGCACGGTGTCGTTCGCAGTGCGGACAAGGATGATCACGACCGGCGTTAAGTCGCATGCAGCGCAGATCGTCGCTCTTGCGCCCGCAGCGTTAGTTCGCAGTTCCAATTAATCTGGCTGCGCGCGCACATCCACCTCACCGATGCCCCCAAACGCCGGTGAGGTGGATTTTTTTGCAGAAATTTCTTGCGTCTCAGGGCATGAAGGATTAGGATTCGTCGGCCCATCACCCTAGTCCTCTTAACAGTGGTTTTTCCAAAAAATCGCTTTGGTGCTACGACCCGGCTCGGCCAATCGGCAGGGCTGGTCTGCGCGCTAGTGGAAGGGAGCGTTCGGAATGCCTAAAAAGAAGCAACCAATTTCAGGAGGCTTCTCAAAGTTCACATGGATTTTATCTCCGGAGTTTGGGGTGCTCTGCTATCCGTATCACGTAGCTGAGCAGACTTTAACCAACCTTTGGGAAACGGAAGAACTAACCGAGTTTCACGATGCAGAACTGGCGAAAGCTACCAAAGAAGTTAACGCGATACTCAGCAGAGTCGAAAAAAACAATAAAAATCCCGAGCGCAAGCTTTCTTTCGTCCTGTTCCAGAATCAACATCTTCTGGTGTGGGCCGGCTATGGCACCGTTGGACCTGACGATAACGACAAAACTCTTGAGGAAACTCTGAAATTAAAAATGAAGTAGCGATCGGAAAAAGAAAGGAGATGACTATGCAAGTACAACAAGGCGGAGCAGGTGTGAAGCATTCTTACGTGTTTAAGGGCAAGAAATGCATTTGTGCCAAGGGAACAGGTGGGCAGACCGTCCTGAACTTGTGGGAAACCGAAGAACTGACCGAATTCCATGATGCCGAACTGGCCCAGGCAACTAAAGAGATCAACGCGATTTTTGAACGCGTTCAGAAAAACAACCGCGATCCCAATCGCACCGCATCGCTAATCGAATTCAAGAATCGCCATTTGATGGTCTGGGCCAGCTATGGCCATGTCACCCCATTCGATGACGACGAAACCATCATCAAAGCGTTCAAGCTGAAGGCAAAAAAGTAATTCCGGTTGGCACGGCAATGAGTACGCAATACAAGTGGAGGTTTCGCTATGCAAGTGAAAGGCGGAAAAGGAACGAAGTATTCGTGGATTCTGTCTACTGACGGCGTCGTATGCTACAAAAATCCCACCGCGTTTCAAACCTTGACCAATCTCTGGGAAGCCGGGGAGCTTTCCACGTGGCACGATGCGGATCTCGCTAAGGCCACCAAAAAAATCAATACGATTCTCGGCGACCTTGAGAAAAAAAATAAGGATTCCAAACGCAAGCTGTCATTTGTCCAGTTCCAGAATCGTCATTTTCTGGTTTGGGCCAATTATGGCTTCGTAGGTCCTGATGACGATGACGCCACCATCGAGAAAACGCTAAGGCTGAAGCAAAAATAAACCGTCGCGAATGGCGCCTCGCACCAGCCGTCGATGTCCGCACAGAAATTGTCATCTCGCTTGCCCTGATCTGCGAAGGGAGCGTAGCGAGAGTTCTGCTTTTTCTCGTTCCCCAAGCGGTCTGCCGAGTCCCGCGCCGGCTGCTAAGTCTTCAACCCTTTCAGCAGATGCTTCACGGCTTCGTCTGCCTGGTAAGGCGAGATTTGCGGCTTGTTCATTTCTCGCTGGCTGATCGCGCGGTACGCCAGCTTTTTCGGATCGCGCAGCGCGATGTCGAGCACGAACGTCCCTTCATGCCAACGCACGTTCTGGTACGCTACTTCCGGCGGTCCCCAGCCCCAACCAGACCAGCAACCGTACGGTCCGCACACTACGCCGGGATAGCCTCCGGGATAAACACGCTGCACCGTGGCCCGTTCGGTTTTCACGGCGACGTGATAATCCACCAGGAAATCCGCGGTTTCCGGCGTGTCGACCTTCACTAGGCCTTTCGACGCCAGTCCACGCTCAATCGCGCCTTGCAGCTTCGTGCGATTTTCTTCCGTGTTCCAATCGCGATTGCTCTCCAGGCCCGCCGGCGCCTGTTGCGTGATCACGTCGCGCGAAGTGACCGGGCGGCCATCGCGATCGCGACCGTTTCTGGCCGCCACAGGCGCAGGAGGCGGCCCCACAGGACGCCACGCCCAGGTCATGCCTTTATTTACTTTTATCTGCGGATCGCGAAGCACTTCCACGTTGTCGTTACAACCCGCCGCCAGCAGTCCCCCCATTAAGACCGTGGACATCACTACCGCACTCACCGCTCTTTTCCCGAATTCCACGAGACGTACCTCCACTTTCTATGGAACACTGCTTGCCGCAAAAAGTTGGCTGAAGTTCAGATTCGACTACTTCTTTTCTGTCGCAGCCCAGTCCGCCGGCGGAAACACGATAGGCCAAAAATTGGGCGCCGGCCGGTCGAATTCGAACGCCACATTGTAATACTCCAGGCCCGCATCTTCAGTGCGGACTACGCGGCAGCTCATTTCCGAGCCATTTTTAGGATTGCTGAGTAGGAACGACTGGCCGATATGCAGGTGATTTTTCACCCGGATCAGGCCGCCATGAGCGTTGACCACCTGCGTTTGCGCGTCTTCCTTGACCTGGCGGCGCTCCTCGTCTTCGGCCACCACGGACACGGTCATGCGCAACATCACGCGTTCGCTTCTGCGCCGGTTTTCCGGTGCCGACATAGCGGGGACCTCTGGCGCTATTCTACCGGATTCAACGGCGCGGCTGGCTGTCCCAACAGGCAGGGCTGCAAATTGCCCAGGCAAACGGCCGTCAGTGTGTCCGCATCCTATGGCATGGACGGAATTTAGCGGCGGAAATGCACGGCATGTGCTCTTTTGATATGATAGTATTTTGCAAATCCAGCAGACTAGGATGATGATGGCAATTCAAACTGAGGCAAAAATTCTACTGCGCGTACGCCCCCGCGGCTTCTGTGCCGGCGTAGTCCGTGCGGTAGACATCGTCGAACTTGCGCTCGAGGCCTACGGCGCTCCAGTCTACGTCCATCACGAGATTGTTCATAACACTTACGTTGTGGAACAATTGCGGCGGCGTGGCGCGATTTTCGTTGAAACAATTGAAGAGGTGCCGCACGGCGCGGTGCTGGTGTTCAGCGCGCACGGCGTGCCCCCCACCGTTCGCCAGGAAGCCAAGGATCGCGCATTGCGCGTGATCGACGCTACTTGCCCGCTGGTCACCAAGGTCCATTTTGAGGCGCTGAAGTTTGCCCGCGAAAATCGCACCATTATTCTGATCGGCCATAAAGACCATCAGGAAATTGTGGGCACCTCGGGCGAAGCTCCCGATCGCACCATCGTGGTGGATTCCATCGCCGCAGTGGACGCGCTGCAAGTGGAAGACCCGGAAAAGCTGGCGTTCCTTACGCAGACCACGTTGAGCTTGTATGACACGCAGGAAATTGTGACGCGTCTGCGGCAAAAGTTTCCGAAGATTATCGGCCCGGCCAGCGACGACATTTGCTACGCCACCCAGAATCGCCAGGAAGCCGTGGAACAAGTGGCGAAAGATGTGGACCTGATCTTGGTCGTGGGCTCGCAAAACAGTTCGAACTCGAATCGTCTGGTGGAATTGGCGCAGCGGCTCAATGTGAAGAGCAAGCTGATCGACTCCGCCGAAGATATCGATTCGTCGTGGCTCGAAGGAGTGCAGCGCGTAGGTCTCACGGCTGGCGCGTCGGCTCCAGAGGTCTTGGTGGAACAGGTCAGCGAGCGGCTGGCGCAGTTTGGTTTTACGGACCAGCGCGACTTGGACCTGATTCGCGAGGATGTGCGCTTCACGCTACCCGCGGAATTGGCAACTATCGCGGCAGCCCCAAGACGCTAGCATTCGCCGTTGATTTTGTAGTGGCCGTTTGTAGTGGCCGGCCTTCAGGCCGGTTCCGCAGTTCAGAAGCAAGCCGGTCGCAAGATCGGCAGGCCAGGTTGATTTTCACGCTGTGCCGGGCAGGGGAATTTCCGGCGCGTCTCGCCGGTATCCGGCATTAGCTGAATTACATAAGGAGCTAACTTTGGCGGTCAAAATCGTCCGTCAACCGAACAAGATTGCCTTGATTGGCGCGCCCTCCAGCGCTGCTGCCTTTGCGCCAGGCAGCGAGAAAGCTCCCGCGGCGTTGCGCAAAGCGGGACTCGTAGAAAAACTTAAATCGATCGGTTACGAAATAACGGATTTGGGAGATTGTCCTCCGCATTTGTTTGCCGACGACGAGGAACACAAGCGCGCGCGTAATCTGCCGGGCATTGTGGCATCGCTGAATGAGTTGAAGCCACGCGCGGAACAGGCCATCAAGTCTGGCGCTTTGGTGCTGGTGCTCGGCGGCGATTGCTCGCAAGTGATCGGCTTGCTTTCAGGCGCGCGCCGTTACTACAAGCACGTCAGCCTGTTGTGGTTCGATCGCGATGCAGACTTGAATACGCCCGCGAGCACGCCTTCGGGACGCATCGATGGCATGGTGCTGGCCGGCATTATCGGCAGAGGCTCTCCGGAACTGGTGCGCTTCTGGGGCGAGCCGCCGCTGGTGCGCGAACCGGACACGGTAATCTTTGGGCTCGAGCGTGTCGATCAGCCCGAACAGGATTTTCTCACGCGCACGCCCATGCGCCACGTGTATGCCGCAGACGTTCAGCTAAAGGGCGCGGCGAAATCCGCGCAAGACGCGCTGGGATTGCTGCACGCCGACGGGCGCGAGTTCATGCTGCACCTGGATTGCGACGTAATCGCGCAGGAAGAATTTCCCGCGGTGAATGTGCCGGGAAGCGGCGGCCTTTCGTTTAGCGAGGTGCAGACCGCGCTGATCGAGTTTGCTTCGCACAAAAATCTTCTCGGCCTGGATATCGCGCAATACAATCCCGACCGCGATCCGGACGGCTCAGCCGCGCAAAAACTGATCGCCATGCTCGGCGATGTGCTTGCAGCGCGACTTGCAGCACTGGCGACGCCTGCACCCGCAGCCCCGGCAACACCTACAACGCCTGCAGGACCCGCGACACCTGCCACCGAAGATTCGTCCGCGACGGAATCTTCCTCTAGCGTGGTCTAAGGCGTCACGCTCAGTTTCGTCACTACGCCAGAATACGCGATAGTTAACCTTGTCTGCCGAGAGACCGGGGCAACATCGCAGAGTAACTCCGGCCTAAGCCACGGGTATTCTTGTCATCCCGAACGCAGTGGGGGACCTGCTTTTTGCTCAACAGCGGAGGAATCGCCGCTGACGTAAAAGCCCGCACTTCCTTCTAAGATTCTCACTTCGTCATCGTGGTTCACTGCGTCTATTCCTCACTTCAGTTTTCACACTTTGCTAATGTGCGCGCTAGTACGCTTTGACAGTTGTTCAGGCTTCGTTCGTCTTATGCGCAGTGAAGTACCAGCGGTATTCCTTGGGATATCAACCACCGGGGAGGGTGTCTGCCTGTAATCCCAACCAGAAATTTGCCGCTGTTTCAGTTTGATAATACGTCTCTAATCTCGTCTCACTCGTGAGAGGGGCACTTAACGAGTCCAAGTTCGGCCGCCCAAATTCTTCCGGAGGATCTCATGTCACAAAAAAAAGTAGGTCAGGTAAGCGCAAGTGCCGTATTTTTCGGGGCAATTCTGTTGTTTTCCATGTCGGCTCATGTTCGCTCGACAAGTAATGCGCTGCGGCCAGCCATGCAGCACAATCCAACTATTACCGCGGAAGGAACGGTTCCTCCGCCAGTCGCCAGGCCGATTAAGCCAACTTCCTTGAGCTAGTACATTTCATGAACGGGAGGAGGAATCCATCCGATTCTTCCTCTCTGACATGCTAGGATTCTCTCCGCACCATGCTAATCCTGTGCATCTGGTGGGCGGGTATCCTGCTGGAACTGCTACTCCTCGTCCGGGGAGTGCAGGGAAAACTGTTGTCTCGTTACCCCCTTTTCTACTCCTATATCTTTTTTGTACTTCTGCAGAGCATCGTGCTGTTTGGCATTCGACGCCTGGGCTCTCAGGACCTTTTCCGGTCTTCCTATTGGATCTGCCAATACATTGCGCTGGTAGCCGGCTCGCTGGTTGTGTTTGAAGTTTACCGGGTCGCTCTGCGTCACTATCCAGGTACATCGAAAATGGCGCGCAATGCGCTCTTTTTCGTGTTCGCGATCGCGGTAGCCAAAGTCATCGTTTATCAATCCAATGGCACGCTGAAGTGGCTTGCCGAAGTTCCCACTGAGCTCGAGCGAAACGTCCGCGTGGTTCAGGCTTTCGGCATCTTGGCACTCGCCTGCGTGCTTTTGCTCTATGCCATTCCGTGCAGCCGGCACTTAAAGGGAATTCTTCTAGGCTTTGGACTGATGGTAGGGTGCAGCGTCTTTGATCTGTCGCTGCTTTCCCACTTCGGCGATTCATTCAAGATGGTTTGGACCTACGTGCAAATCACTTCTTATCTCTTCTTCCTGACGATTTGGCTGTACGCGATGTGGTCGCCTGTGCCGGAGCCCTTGCCGCGTGTTAGTGGTCCGGGCGATGACTATTCGCAAGTCGCATCCGGGACGCAAGAAGAGCTGGCCAAGTTGCGCTTCGACCTGCGAAAGGCGGCGCGCTGATGCTGGTCCTGGTGCTATGCCTGGCTGCCGTCGCGCTTCTTTGCCTTGCGTTGACGTATTTCTCACGCAGCAGCGGCACAAGCGACTCACGGCCGCCACAATCCCTGAGCGCCACGCCGTTCTACCGCGACATGACCGATGCGT
>DASXLU010000303.1:0-4663 GCA_036496065.1 Candidatus Acidiferrum sp. | reverse complement strand
CGCGGCGCGCGCCTCTTTCTTCTGATAATAGCTGGTGATCCAAAGATACTGAGCGGAGTGCAGCACCGCTAAAATCCCGCTGGAATAGCGCGTTTGTGGGACCTCGCGGCCACTCGCCAATTCGATTATCGCGGGCAGTAGGAACCACAGAAATTGTGTGGCGACCAATGTCGCGCTCGGGATCAAAGCTTTCCACGATACGCGCTGCGAAAGAGAGCGAAGTGCCCAACCTGCGGCCAGAATGAAAAACACGGCGAGCGCCGCACGCGCCGGCAGCGTAAATTTCGCGGGAAGTCCAAGCGAGAGAATAAGAGGATCGCCGGATGGCCCCGTATGAAAGCTGAACATCAGCAAAACGTAGGAGGCGATAAATGCAAGATGAAAGGCGCGCCGCTCATTTTCGTTGGGCGTGGTGCCTGCGCGGCGGGCAAACATCATCAGCAGTCCGAAATTTTGGCCGGTGTAATGCCACGGACTCCAGCAGATATACAGCGTGAAAATCCATGGCAGCAACGGATACCAGAGATGCGCGATCACTCCGGCACAGACCAGCAGCAGAGCGATATGCACTGTGAAGAAGCGATATTTCTTGAACTCGTCGTAGGAGTGATAGGCGCGATAAATGGTGGCCATGAAATGCGGATAATTGAAGAGCAACGCGAGGAAATAAAATGCGAAAGACCAAGTGCCAGGAGTGAACTTGCCAAAGTAAGCGGTCAACAACAGCAGCGGCGCAGACCAAGCTCCGCAGCCGACGATCAAGTCGACCCATTTGTTGTAAATCCACTGCGGCTGCTGGACAGCCGGGCTGTCGGATTGCGGCTCTGCCGCGTTGGGCACGACGACGCTCGAAGACATATTTTCAGGGTAGCGCAGAGAGGCGCGCATGAAGGCCAGCGTGCGGTTCGCGCATGCAGAAGTGGTTACCCTGTACCGCAAGATCTGATGTAGCGAATCAAGTTGCTGGAAGCTTGTCGCCATCCAGCCGTGAAAGGCACAGCAGCAGGCTGACTTTGCGAGGCGAAACGTGATATATGCAAGAACGCATTTGCCCGCATCTAACTATTTGTAAAGAGGAAATAGGAGAATTGACATGGAATATAACAAAACGCTCGGAAGGCTAGGTGTGTCCCTCGGGGCATTCCTGCTGGTCTTTTCTGGATGGGCTTATGCGCAGTCGAACGCTTCTCCAGGCAACGTAACTTTCACGGTCACTGCGGTCGGGAAAAAAGAAGCACCACCCGCAATCTCCAAGGACGACGTGCAAGTGTCCTTCGGAAAAGAACGCAAACAAATCGCGGATTGGAAGAAGGGCGATAAGTTATTTCTGGCGATCTTGATTGATGATTCGTTGGACAGCACGGCTGCCGGCAATTGGCAGTACCTGAAAGAATTCATCATGGCCCAGCCCGCTTCGACTTTGATCGCTGTGGGCTACATGAAAAACAACACCGCCATGATTGCCCAGGATTTTACCGACAATCATGAGTTGGCCGCGAAAGCGCTGCGCATCCCTATGGGACTCGGAGCGATTGGCTCTAGCCCGTATCTCTCCATGATCGATATGCTGAAAAGGTGGCCGCAAACGAATGCTCGGCAATCGATATTGGTGATCACTTCTGGAATCGATTATTTCCGTGGCTCTGGCTTCGGTCCTTTGTATCCGGATCTGCAACCCTTGATCGATAGAGCGCAACGCCAGAACACTAACATCTGGAGCGTTTATTATCCGAGTTCCGGCCATCGTGGACGTGGAATGTTTCGCCTAAACAATGCGCAGACCAACATCGATAAGCTCTCCGAGGATACCGGCGCCGAGAGTTATTTCCTGGGCTTTGGCGAGCCCGTTTCGTTGAAGCCGTACTTCGACGAGATTGGTCAGCATTTGAACAACCAATATCTGGTTACAGTAGCGGGCGCTGCTGGCGGCAAAGGGAAATATCAGAACGTGAAAGTGAAAACCGAAATCCCGGAGGTTGAGCTGATTGCTCCGGCGGCAGTTTATATCCCGGGAACTTCGGCCGGACGATAAACAACCTGAATCTATTCGTCGGAGGCGCCCTGATTCTGGGGCGCCTTCTTCTTTTTGTGTGCTCAGGTCTTGTCATGGGCGAACTGAAGGTCTACACTGCGGCGAAGGGAATTTGGGGAGATTAACGCTTCCATGAATCGATTTAAATGGGCACTTTTTATGATATTGCTGTGTGTTGTACCGCTTGCAGGTCTAGCTGCTGCCGCCGCTGACCCCGCGGAAAATCCAGAGATTGTGTTGCGCGATGGCTGGAAGCTGCAATCCTCCGCGAAAGTGAATGGCTCTGGCGAAAAAATATCTTCGCTCGACTTCGTTACCGAGGGCTGGTATTCCACTTCGGTTCCGAAAACCGTATTCGCCGTGCTCGTCGAGAACGGCGTCTACAAAGATCCGTTCTTTGGCATGAACCTGCGCTTTGTTCCGGGCGTGGAATATCCCATTGGCGGAGAATTTTCAAATCTGGACATGCCGGCTAGCAGCCCGTATGCCGTGCCCTGGTGGTATCGCAAAGAATTTGAAGTGCCAAAATCCTTCAAGGGCAAGAAATTGTGGATGGGGCTTCACGGAATCAATTACCGCGCGGAGATCTGGATCAACGGCCAAAAAGTAGCAGGCTCCGATGAAATTGTGGGAGCCTTTCGCCGATTCAAGCTGGATGTAACGCCTTATGTTAAGGTCGACCAGAAAAATGTGATTGCCATCGCGGTGTCGGCGCCGCAAGCGGGCGAACTCGGTATCACCTTCGTGGACTGGAATCCCGCACCGCCCGACAAGGACATGGGGCTATGGCAAGACGTGGTGCTACGCGCCAGGGGTACGGTGGCAGTTCGTTATCCGTTCGTGGAATCGAGGCTTGAGCTACCTGGTGCGACCAAAGCGCATTTGACCGTGCGCGCGGAGTTGCAGAACTCTTCCGGCACCCCCGTGAAGGGAATTCTGAAAGGGAAAATTTCCGGCGCCGCGAGACCGATTGAATTCTCCCAGTCCGTCGAACTCGCCGCCAACGAAACAAAGGAAGTCGTCTTCACGCCGGAGAATGTGCCGGCGCTTAATATTGATGAGCCCAAACTGTGGTGGCCCTATCAAATGGGCAAACCTTATTTGCATACCCTATCGCTGGAATTTCAATCGGCCTCGGGAAAGGACTCCGATTCGGCCGGCACTTCCTTTGGCATCGTGCAAATGGATTCTGAGCTCACACCGGACGGCTTTCGTCTCTTCAAGGTCAACGGCAAGCCCGTGCTGGTGCGCGGCGCAGGGTGGACTCCAGACATGATGCTTCGCGTCGATGAATCGCGACGCGAGGCAGAGTTCCGCTACGTCAAGGAAATGGGTATGAACACCATCCGCCTGGAGGGAAAGCTCGAAGACGAAGCCTTTTTCCAGCGGGCGGACCGCGACGGTATGCTGATCATGGCCGGCTGGTGCTGCTGCGATGCGTGGGAAAAGTGGAACAAATGGGGCGACGAAAACAAAAAGGTCTCGGTCGCTGCACTACGCGACCAATTGATGCGTATGCGCAGCCATCCCAGCGTTCTCGTCTGGCTGAACGGAAGCGATAATCCTCCTCCGCCGGAGCGCGAGAAAGCCTATCTCGATGTGGAAAAAGAAACCCACTGGCCCAAGCCGGTAATTTCTTCAGCGACCGCCAAGAAGACCGAAGTGACCGGTGAGAGCGGCGTGAAAATGAGCGGCCCGTACGATTATGTCTCGCCAAACTATTGGCTGACGGACACCAAAGCGGGCGGAGCCTACGGATTTAACACCGAGACCAGTCCGGGTCCTGCCGTGCCGCCACTCGAAGGTCTGCAGGAGATGATTCCACCTGAAAAACTTTGGCCTATCAACGAGTACTGGAATTTTCACGCGGGCGGCGGTGTTTTTAAAGACATTCACCTTTATACCAGCGCGCTCGAAGGCCGCTACGGTCCGGCGCGCGACGCAGCCGACTATGCGTGGAAGTCGCAAGCGGTCACTTATGAAGGCGAACGCGCTATGTTCGAAGCCTATGGCCGCAACAAGTACAAATCGACGGGCATCATCCAGTGGATGCTCAACAACGCCTGGCCCGGCATAATCTGGCACCTATACGATTACTCGCTCCGGCCCGCGGGCGGATATTTCGGCACCAAGAAGGCGCTGGAGCCCGTACACATTCAATTTTCCTATGACGATCGCAGTATCGCCATTGTGAACGGCACGCAAGAGCCGCAAGCCGGATTGCGTGCTGTAGCAAAAATGTATGACCTGTCGATGAAGGAGCTATCCAGCAAAGAGGGAACCGTGGATCATCTCGACGCGGACAGCGTCGCGAAAGTCTTCACGATTCCCGAAGCCAGCGCCGACAACGCTACCTATTTTTTGAATTTGCAGCTCTTAAACAAATCCGGCGAACTCGTTAGCCGCAATTTCTACTGGCTTTCCACCAAGCCGGACGTTTTGCAGTTCGACAAAAGCGATTGGTACTTCACGCCGATCAGTTCGTACGCCGACCTCACAGGCTTGCAACGCTTGCCGAAAACATCCGTCGACGCTTCCTGGAAACACCAAGAAAATGCGGAAGGAACCAGTGGCACCGTCTCGTTGCAAAATCCCAGCAAAGACCTCGCTTTTCTCGTGCGTCTGAGATTG